>CAYJPI010000160.1:0-6133 GCA_964372005.1 uncultured Oscillospiraceae bacterium
CGATCGGCACAGGCAAAAACGGCGGCACATCCTTCATGGAGGATTATACCTACGACCTCACAAAGGGTAATGAAGTGAGCCTTGGTGCACACATGCTCGAAGTTTGCCCGAGTATCGGCAAGGACAAGGCAAAAATCGAGGTCACCCCCCTTGGTATCGGCGGTAAGGAAGCACCTGCTCGCTTGGTGTTTGAAGGCCATTCGGGTAGCGCAGTCGTGGTGAGCTTGGTCGACATGGGCGGCAGACTTCGCCTAATCTGCCAGGACATCGAGTGCATCGATCAGACGATGGAAATGCCCAATCTCCCCGTCGCACGCGTTATGTGGAAGGCACTGCCCGACCATTACACCGCCATTGAATGCTGGATACTTGCAGGCGGCGCACATCACACCGTGCTGAGCTATGACGTGAACACCGACCAAATGCGCGACTTTGCACGGATGATGGACATCGAGTTCGTGCACATCGGCAAGGATACGACGGTTGATGGGCTGGAGGAAAAGCTCATTTTGTCGGACATGGTTTGGAAGTTGAAGTAATATGTTCCTTCCAACGTATTACGAATATCACATCAAACATAAGGGGATGCGCTTTCAAAAATGGCGCATCCCCTTTGTTGATGAAGAGCGAGCTATTGGAATTTGCAATTTCAAATCCAAGGGTAATACGATTCGTAATAATATTCAATTGCAATTAAAGTGCGAGCAATAACCGCTCTAATAAATTTCGCATTTACTACAACCTGACAAAAAAGATAAATACTTATCATTTATTTCTTTGGTATAACATGTATAATATAATTAAAGGCTTATAGTACTGCTAATAATTTGCTTGTGAGGTGCTTTACGGTGAACCAAGCGCGGCATATTTCTCCTTGGCTACAGGGGCATTGCGATAAACTTGATAAAATTGCCGATGACAGATACCTCATAAAGGTAAGTAGCGGCAATATACTTTTTGTGCAGGAAGAAAGCAATACCGATGTTTTCATCGTGAAAAGCGGTAGGGTGCGATTGTCCTTCTTTACCGAAGAGGGCGAGGAGAAGATTTTTATGTTTGCGCTGCCGGGTAGCATGTTTGGGGAAGTGGCGGCGTTTGATTCGAGTGCACAATTCTTTCAGGCAGTTACAATCGTTCCATGTGAACTTTATAAAATACCGATTGCCGTATTCTTGGATATGATTTCGGGCGATGTGGCGCTTGCCATCGCCGCTTTTGAAAGTATGGCATACAAGCACCATGTATTGGTGGAGCACATTCGCCGCGTGTCATTCCTCGATGCAAAATCGCAGATTGCGGCTGTTTTTGTGGATCTTGCGCATGTGTTTGGGGTGGAGGATGACAGCGGCATACGAATAGATTTACCTGTAATTCAGCAGGGAATTGCGAATTTAATCAGAACCTCACGCCCTACTGTCGGTAAGGCGATACGCGAATTTAATAGAGGCGGAATCATACAAAAAAAAGATAACCGTTTCTATATTTATAAACTGGATGAATTGAAAAAACTTAGCGGAATACGCTGAATGGAGAATATAGCATGAAGAATGTAGCGATTGTGGGTTTTGGCTGTGCGGGATTCCAGTGCGTGAAGGCATTGCGCGATTGCGGATTCAACGGGGATATTGACGTATACTCCGATAGCGACCTCCCCCCCTCAAACCCTATGCTTACAACATACTATGCAGGCGGCAAAATCCCGATGGAGGCGCTGTTTCCGTTTGGTGAAATCGAATCGATAAAGAGAGAATATAAAATTTGCTTTAAGGCAAACTCCAAGGTAACGAAAATAGAGGGCAACACAAGGACGATACTCACGGAAGACGGAAGCAAAAAAAAGTACGATAAAATACTCATCTCCACAGGCGCAAGGGCATTCGTGCCCCCCGTCGAAAGTTTGCCCGAAGAAAATGTTTACTATATGCGAACGGTGGAGGATGCGATAGCCTTCAAAGATTGCATAGAGAAGGATAAACCAAGAAAAATAGTGGTCATCGGTGCATCGATGGTGGGAATAAAGGTCGCCGAAATCGCGGCAAATAAGGGGATTGAATGCTTGCTTGCGGACATGGCGCCGCGTATTTTCCCATTGGCGGCGGTGGATAGCGTTGCCAAAAGGATTCACGACAAAGTGAGAGAAAAAGGTGTGGAGCTTAGGTTTTCGGTTGGGCTCACGGGTGTAACGAGCGCAAAAAACGGCGGTTTACATGTACACCTTGGGGATGAAATTATAGGTGCGGATGCCATCGTTCTTTCCATAGGAACAAGACCCATACTGGACATGCTCAACCCAAAAGAGTTTAACATCGACCGCGGCTTGGTAGTGGATGATAAAATGCAAACCAACATACAAGGTATATATGGCGCAGGAGATTGCACGGCCGGAAACAATTTACAAACAGGGGAATCACAAATCATAGGGCTGTGGGCGAATGCAGGCTATCAGGGGCGCATGGCTGGCCTCGCTATGATAGGAAAGTGCGATACTTATGCAGGCAACATCCTCCACAATATTACGCACTTTATGGATATGGATTTTATAGGTATGGGGGATGTAAGAGCCGAAGGAGTGGAAATTCACCATGAAAGCAAGGATGAATCTTTCGTTTTTCATGCGGTGAAGGACGCAAACGGCAACATAGCATGTGTGAACATACTCGATAATTATCTTATAAGCGGCGTTGTGAAAAATTATGTTACCAAGCTGTTTTTGGGGCGCACCGAAGAAATCAGCGAAATACAAAGGGTTATGCTAAAGAAAAGTGGCTTTAGCGATGATTTGATAGAGCAACTGGAGGGAGCAACAAATGATGAATGACAAAGAAAAGAGAATTGCCGCCAAAATACCCGGAAAAGACACGGGCATTGAAGTGAAGCAAACTGTATGTGATATTTGTTGCCCATCATTCCACTGCGGAATAGATGCTTATGTGAAGGACGGAAAAGTAATAAAGATAGAGGGGACTAAAGAGCACCCGCAAAACAAAGGACTATTATGCACTAAGGGACTTGCAAACAGGCAGTACATATACCGCGAAGATCGCATAAAGACCCCATTAAGGCGCGTAGGCGAACGTGGGAGCGGTGAATTTGAACCCATCACATGGGAGGAAGCATACGAAGAAATCGCAACGAAACTCACTGCAATCAAGGAGAATTTCGGTGCGGAATCCCTAATCGTTTTTTCGGGATACTCGAAATGGTATCGCGCGTACTTGCAGCGCTTCGCACATAGCTTTGGCACGCTTAATTATGCCACCGAATCGAGCAATTGCATGACATCCACCTTCCTCACATGGGAGGTAATGGCAGGCGTGCACATGGCCGGGAACGACACGGCGAACACGGGCGTTTTCCTCGGGTGGGCTTTCAACCCGTACTATTCGCGCCACCTTGCCGCCAAGGGTGTGGAAGATGCCAAGGCTCGCGGTGCAAAGATAATAATAGTAGATCCAAGAATAACGCCGGCCTCGGAACGGCTTGCCGACATACATTTGCGCCCAAAACCGGGAACGGATGGCGCGCTCGCCCTCGCCATCGCGCATGTGCTCATCCGTGATAATAAAACGGATGCTAAGTATATCGAAAAATATGTTCACGGCTACGATGAATACAAGGCATATGTAACCGACTTCCCCCCCGAAAAAGCAGAGATGCTTACGGGCGTTCCTGCCGCGCAAATCGAGGCGGCCGCCGCAATGATAGGAAACCATGGGCCACTCACAATCAACCAAAGCGCGGCACCGATTGCACACCACGCGAACGGCTTCCAAAGCTATAGAGCGATAACATCGCTTTGCGCGCTCACCGGCTCATTCGATAGGAAGGGCGGCCTCATACCGGCGAAATTCAGCTATAACTATCTCGGCGATGGCTTTGAAACGCGCGAGCATGACTTTATAGCGGAGACTAAACCCAAAAACACAAGGCCGCGAGTGGGTTCCTCACGCTTTCCTTTGTGGGAAGCATTCATCGACCAAGCGCAGGCAAACGACCTTGTTAGGCAGATAGAGGAGGAAAAGCCCTATCCATTAAAGGCATGCTTGGCATTTGGGATGAACTATCGAATCGCGCCCAATGATGAGCGATTCAAAAAAGCGATGATGAAGCTAGATTTCCTTGTGGATGTTGACCTGTTTATGACCGACACGGCAAAGTTTTGCGACATAGTGCTACCTGCATGTTCCTCGTTTGAACGCAGCGAACTTAAAGCCTATTCAGGAGGGCAACTTAACTGCACCACACCGATTATAGAGCCGCTGTACGAATCAAAGAACGACGTTGAGATTATTTGCGATTTGGCCAAGGCACTAAAGCTTGGAGATCCTCTTCTCGAAGCCGGTGTGGATGCTTGCTACGAAAACATGATTAAGGATTTAAACATTACGCTCGATGAACTTCGGGCAAACAAGTATCCGACAAAGCTAAAAAACACCACGCCCTATGTCGTTGGTTCGACATTGGAGAGTGGCTTCAATACGAAAAGCGGCAAGTTCGAACTTTATTCGCTAGCTATAGAAGCGCTTGAGGGTAGCAACCTTAATCCCTTGCCGATATATGAACCGCCCGTAAGCGAAGAGGAACAGAAGGAGTATCCGTATATCCTTTGTGCATCGCCGAGAACTCCGAGCGTACTACATTCTCGTTTGCATAATGTGCCGTGGAATAGGTCGCTCCAACCCGAGGCTTTCGCCAACATCTCACATGATGATGCGAAAAAGTTGAACATCAAAGACGGAGATATGGTTGAAGTGTATAGCAAGGTAGGATCAATTATAGTTAAGGCATCGTTAAGTTACAAGGTCGATATCGGCACGATATATATACCGCATGGTTATGCGAATGCGGATGTAAACCTGTTGACGGACGATGAAAAGCTCGACCCCTATAGCGGATTTAGCGCATATAGGAGCAATTGCGTCGGCATCAGAAAGAAGGTGTAGTATGGAGAAAGTCATTTTTGATTTCGATAAAGATAAGTGTACGGCCTGCCAAGCCTGTGTGATGGCATGTTTTGACCAGAACGATATCGATGTTACGCACCATCAACATCCCTTCCGCAATGCTTTTTCAGTGGAAAAAACCACGGGAGATGTTGATAAATGTGCGTATCTTTCAATCGCATGTATGCACTGCACCGATGCGCCCTGCGTTATGGCCTGCCCCATAGGATGCCTATACAAGGATGATGAAACGGGGTTAACGCTTTATGATAATTCTAATTGCATAGGCTGCCACAGCTGTTCAATGGCTTGCCCTTTTGGAATTCCATCTTTCAATTTGGAGGGAAAAATGGTAAAATGTGATGGATGCGTTGAAAGATTGAAGGAGGGAATGGAACCTGCATGTATTCGGGTTTGTCCCAATGAGGCCATTGTTTGCATGAGCGAAGAGGAATTTAATAAGTCTCAGCATGGAAAATCATTGCGATTAGTGGCCGAAAGTATGCTATTAAACCCTTAACGTGAAACAAAGCGGGGCGAAAGCTTCGTTTTGAAATAATTAATCTAAAAGGAGAAAAACTATGGAAACAACCGGAAAAAACAGGCTCGAGTTTCGCTTGGGGGCGTTCGGAAAGTTCATCCCACTCATCGTGGCGATTGCGATGATCGCTTGGGCCGCTGTGAGTGAATCCAATGTTAACGGCTATATCGTGGCATTCTTTACGGCCGTAATCGTGGGCGTTGTATTCGTTAAGGACGAGAAGGCATACGGAAAAGCGGTTGCAAACGGATTAAGCAAGCCCATGTTTGCAATTATTGCGATGGCCGTTATCTTGGCGGCAATTTCGGGCAAGCTGATCTCCGCGAGCGGAGTGGTGCAAACCATAGCTTCAAGCGTGGTGTCTTGGGGATTCACGGGGAAACTTTTTGCCGTTGCCACATTTCTCATCACTTGCTTGCTTGCGTTTTCGACGGGCACGTCCGTAGGTACATACTTCGTGGTTATACCTATACTGTACCCGGTTGGAATAACAGCAGGTGTAGATCCTTTATTCATGATAGGTGCGATAGTATCCGGTGCGGCATTCGGCGATAATCTCGCGCCAATATCCGATACCACCATAGCATCTGCCGCAACACAGGATGCTGAGCTTGGCACGGTTGTTAAAACGCGCATGAAGTTCTCAATC
>CAYJPI010000161.1:0-6076 GCA_964372005.1 uncultured Oscillospiraceae bacterium
TTATGTTATACTCTTTGCGATACAAATTTTGCTGTCAATAGTTATCTTTTCAAGCAGCCGTGTATGGAAAGCAAAGGAGAACAATGTAGATGGTGAAACAGCACAGCAAGCACGCAAATCGCCGCTGACACTAAAGCAGATATTTGCGATGCGAGGCGTAAAACAAATCGCATTGGCATTCCTTTGCTTTTGTGCAATCGAACAAACAACGGGCTTGTGGGCGAGCAGCTATTTGGTTTTCAATCGCGGCATATCCGCGGAAATCGCTGCCGGATTCACTGCGCTATTCTACTTTGGTATCACGCTTGGAAGAGGTATATGCGGCTTTATTGCCATGAAATTTAATGATAAGCAGATGATAAGAGCAGGGTCGATACTTATGGTAGCAGGCGTCGCGGTGCTGTTCGTGCCATTTGGGGAGTACACCGCATTTATAGGCCTTGTTTTGATTGGATTTGGGTCGGCACCTGTGTTTCCTTGCATTATTCACTCCACACCACACAATTTCGGCGTTGAAAATTCGCAAGCGATCACGGGCGTTCAAATGGCATCGGCTTACACGGGCACGCTTATAATGCCTGCGCTTTTCGGTGTGATTGGCAGGCAGATAAGCATGAGCCTATATCCGGTATTTATAGGGATACTTCTTATCGTGATGATTTTCATGTATGAATCGATGTTAAAAAAAGCAAAATGATGATAGACAGTGCTGTCACAAGTTGAGCCGAGCATAACTATCAAAGGGCGCTCCCATCAGTCGATTTTATCGAGGGTAAGCAGGCTGTTTACGGTGGTTTCGCGGTGCATGCGAGTGCTATCAACGGCGGACTCAACATCACCGTTTAATACTGCACGATGGATTTTGTGATGCCATCTTAGTGCTGTAGTTAGTATATCTCGCGTGACCGTGCGTATGCGAAACAGATGAAAACGCTTGAGATAACGCTCATATGTTTCAATCAAAAAAGGATTGTTTGCCGCATGGATTAGAGCCATGTGGAACTTTTCGTCGAGTTCCATGAATGTGGCGGCGTCACCTTCCTTTACGGCCTGTTCGGTAGCCGATATGATTTCGCCAAGTATTTTTACATCCTTATCAGAGATATGCCTCGCCGCGATGCGAGCCGCATTTATCTCGAGCATCGAACGAAATTCGTTTATTGCTATATAATCGGCTAGGCGAATGTCGTATACACGGTATCCGCCGGGTGTGCTTTTTTCGAGGAAGCCCTCTCCCTCGAGGCGATGCAATGCCTCCCTGATGGGAGAGCGCGACAAATTAAGCTCCGATGCGAGAACCTCCTGGTTTAGCTTGGTTCCGCCCTTGAGCCTTTCGCTTAAAATATCTTCACGTATTACATGGCAGACGATGTCCGTCTTGCTCATGAATGGATTTTCCGTTGTTAATATCGCAACGCGATCTTTGGTGCTTTGCATACTGTTTTCAATCCTCCGTGTAAATATTGTACACTTAATTCAAAGTGAATACAATGATTTTATGTGCAAAAAAAAGTACATAAAACAAGATATCGGTTTTATTAATGGCCGCTACGGTCGTGAAAATGCAAAAGTTTGCACATCGAAATAAACATGTTATTCTGTATAAGGTAGAATCAATAAGGAGGGCATTGTCTTGAGACGTAGTACGGTTCTTTCGCTTTTGAATGAAAAAAAGAATATTGTGTTTTTGGGCGAATCCGGTTGCGGCAAAAGCGAAATTGCACTCAACTTTGCTTGTGCGCTTTCCGATGATGAAAAGGTACCCGTTCATTTTTTTGATATGGATCAAACCAAGCCTTTGTTTCGTTCGCGTGATGCTAAGGAAGTATTAAAAAATGCAGGGGTTGTTCTCCACTACGAAGAACAGCACATGGATGCACCCACGCTCGTTGGCGGCGTTAACCCGCACCTTTTGAATAGTGATGTTTATACAATACTCGATGTGGGCGGAAATCACACAGGAGCGCGAATGATAGGCGGTTTTTCGCAGTGCTTAACGGCGAGCACGAGTGAGATATTCTATGTTGTTAATCCGTTTAGGCCATGGTCGAGGGAGATTCTTGAGATTGATGCGACACTTTCATCAATACTAAAGGCGAGTCGATTGAATAAATTCTCTATACTTGCAAATCCGAATCTCGGAAAAGATACCAATGCGCAAGAGTTTTTAAACGGAATGGATAAGCTTAATCAGATGCTTGGCGATGTTGCACCCATCAAGGCGGCAACCGTGCGCGAGGATATCTACGAAGAAGTGAAAGGTAAAACAGCTTTGCCTTTGATCCCGATATCGCTATCATTGCTTTACCCTTGGGAAGAGGGATAGCATACGATATAACACCAATTACACCGCATGCACGGTGAAAATCAAGAAGGAGGAAATGTAAAAATGGCGGAAGTGGCTATCAACAAGGAACGCTGCAAAAGCTGCCTCTACTGCGTCAAGTTCTGTCCTAAAAAGATACTTGAAGCGGGCAAAGAGGTAAACTCCAAGGGATATCCCTTTGTTGTGGCGGTTAAGATGGAGGACTGCATCGGTTGTGCAATGTGCGCACAGATGTGTCCCGAAGCGGCAATCGAAGTATTTAAATAGGAGGCAGTATGGCACGTATTTTTATGAAAGGCTGTGAAGCCATCGCAGAGGCGGCCGTACGCGCAGGTTGCCGATTCTTCGCGGGTTATCCGATAACACCGCAAAACGAAATCCCCGAGTATTTTGCCCGCCGCATGCCGGATGTTAACGGTGTGTTTGTACAGGGTGAAAGTGAAGTTGCATCCATCAACATGGTATATGGTGCGGCATCGACAGGCATTCGCGCAATGACATCGTCCTCAAGCTGCGGCATCAGCCTAAAGAGTGAGGGTATCTCATTCTGCGCTTCCGCACGTTTGCCGATGGTATATGCTAATATATCCCGCGGTGGCCCCGGTATCGGTTCGATACAGCCTGCACAGCAGGATTACAATCAGGCAACGAAGGCCAGCGGTAACGGCGGTTTCCGTATGATGGTATTCGCGCCTTCCACCGTTCAGGAAGCAGTTGATATGACATACAAGGCATTCGACCTTGCGTTCCGTGATATGAACCCCGTTCTTATTTTGAGTGACGGTGTTGTAGGCACAATAATGGAGCCTGTAACCCTTCCCGAGATGCGTAGCGATGAGGAGCTCAAAGCTATGCGCGAAAAAGAGCGCAGCTGGGCATGCGTTGGGCATGATCCCAAGGATGGTCGCTCGTTCATCAAGCCCGGCCGTTGGTCGACCCTCGAGCTTGAAGGCGCTTGCAAAGAGAATGAAGAGCTTTATAATTCGTGGGAGAAGGATATCGAAGTTGAAGAGCGTTATTTGGACGATGCCGAGCTCGTCATCACCGCTTACGGCGTATCCGGCCGTGTTGCAAGCTCCGCTGTCGAGCGCCTTCGCGAAGAAGGGCTCAAGGTTGGTTTCATTCGCCCGAAGACGATATCGCCCTTCCCGTACGCGAGCTATGATAAGCTTGACTATTCTAAGGTAAAAGCGATACTCGACGTTGAAATGTCGATCCCCGCACAGTTCGTGAACGATGTAAGCCTCGCTGTGCAGGATAGATGCCCCATTCACACTTGCTTGCATGCAGGCGGTGAGATCATGCGCAGAGGTGAAGTAATAGAAGCCGCTCGCGCCATTCTCTCGAAGTAAAGGAGGAACTGAAGATGAAAAAAGTATATACAAGCACCTCCACGCTCAAGGAGGGTATGGTATCGGGCTTTTGCCCCGGATGTATGCACGGAACCGTGTTTAAGCTCATCGGCGAAGTGCTTGAAGAGCTTAATGTTTTGAATAAGACCGCATGTGTGCTCGGCGTAGGCTGCTGTGGACTTGCGATGGAGTATATCACCTATGATAACACCACCGCGCCCCATGGCCGTGCATGCGCAGTTGCAACCGGCGTTAAACGCGCAAGCGAGGATACTATCGTTTACACCTATCAAGGTGACGGCGATCTCGCCGCTATCGGCCTTGGCGAGACGATGTCCGCTGCTAACCGTGGTGAGAACTTCACCGTAATATTCGTTAACAACGGTATCTACGGCATGACGGGCGGACAGATGGCGCCCACAACGCTTCTTGGCATGAAGGCTAGCACCGCGCCCTTTGGCCGTAACGAGAAGGAACACGGCCATCCGATGCATATGTGCGAGATTTTGAACCAGCTCACCGCGCCCGTGTATCTCGAGCGCACAAGCTGCAATACACCACAAAACGTAATTAAGACGCGTAAGGCTATCAAGAAAGCATTCCAAAACCAGATCGACGGTAAGGGATTCTCGATGGTTGAAATCGTTACAAGCTGCCCGACCAACTGGGGCATGGACGCTATGGATTCGCTCAAGTTCCTCGAGGAGAAGATGCTCCCCGAGTATCCTTTGGGCGTGTTCCGCGACAACTAAGGAGGTAGGACGATGGAAAGAAATTTGATGGTAGCCGGTTTCGGCGGTCAGGGCGTTATGGTTATGGGCAAGCTCCTTGCCAAAGCGACCTGCGATAACACGGATAAGTCCGTTACATTCTTCCCCTCCTATGGTGCGGAGCAACGCGGCGGCACGGCGAATTGCTATGTTGTTATATCCGACGAGGAGATAGGCTCGCCCATGGGAGACGAGCTTGACGATCTCGTGGTTATGAACGGACCGTCACTCAACAAGTTCTTACCCAAGCTCAAGAAGGGCGGAGACTTGTTCATCAATAGCTCAATCGTTAAGGATGAGATCACACGCGATGATGTTAAGGTAATCGCTGTGCCCGTCACCGAGATGGCTCTTGAGATGGGTAGCGCGAAGGTATTAAACATCATCATGCTTGGCGCATACATCGGTTACACCCAGGTCGTATCCGAAGACGTTGTGCTCGGCGCAATTCTCAAGCAGTTCGAGAAGAAGGTTGCACTCCTTCCCATGAACAAAGAAGCCTTTGCAAAGGGTCTTGCCATCGGCAAGGCGGCAAGGGGCTAAGTAGAGGGACGGCCAAGGGACGCTGTCCCTTGGAACCCTGCAAGGGGACGAATGTCCCCTTGACCCCATATAGCGGCCACTACGTGGCCTTGGGATAATAATAAGAAAACGACCTATTCGTGTATGGGTCGTTTTTTTTGTAAAAAAAGTTCAATTTAGAGAAAACTTCTTGACAATAGAGATGGCAGCATGTATAGTTATACAAGACTAATTCAAAAATGGGATTCATTCTCAAATTGATGGTTATCTGATGGAAAGGGATATTATCATAATGAGGTACAACACCCAGCAGCGTAATGCAATGCTTGCATTATTCGAGCAGAATGTACATGCGTCGTTTACGGCAAGGCAGATACACGATTTGCTCGATGATAAGAAAGTAGGCATAAGCACGATATATCGCAACCTCGATGAAATGGTGAAGCTTGAACTTCTTACACGAGTATCCGGGAAGAATCGCAATGAAATGATGTATCGCTACTTCGATCCCGAGGGATGCAGCGGTAAGATTCACTTGATTTGTTCGGACTGTAGTGCGATGCTTCATATAGACAGTGACCTTTCTGACAAAGTGGCAGCATTGCTGTTTGATGAGCAAAACTTTAAGATGAGCTCAAGGGCGCATGGCATTTATGGTATATGCGCAGAATGCCAAAATAATGAGAACAGAGGAGAAGACAATGAAGATGACAATGAAGGTAATATCCGTAATTACGGCACTTGTACTTGCACTATCGATGGTTGCTTGTGCGAGCACTCCTGAAGGTGCAATCGCTGAAGAGGCAGCCCCTGTAGCAGATGCATCGGGAACTGAGGAAGCTGCATCGGATACATCCGAGTCCACAGAACCGATTCATATAATTGCAACTATATTCCCGATATACGATTGGATTCGCGAGATAGTAGGTGAGGATTCAACAGCATTTGAGGTGGAATTCCTTCTTGATAACGGTGTGGACCTGCACAGCTTCCAACCTACCACCGCGGATATTGCCAACATCGCCGGAGCGGATGTATTCTTTTACGTGGGTGGCGATTCCGATGCTTGGGTGGTGGATATGCTCGAGAATCCACTCAACCCGGAA
>CAYJPI010000162.1:0-6052 GCA_964372005.1 uncultured Oscillospiraceae bacterium
GGTGGGAGTGCTTGCTGTTATTTTTCTTTCGGTGCTGTTACTTCAACCGCGCTCACAACTGCTTTCTACTCCCGAAATAGCAACGACTCAGCGGCTTGGCCTGCTTAGAGTGGGTTTGCAAGAAGGTATGCCCGGCTTTTCCATGGAAGGCGAAGGCCTTGAGGTTGCATTGGCAAATGCCCTTGTGCAGGAGATATTCCCCGACCGTGATACCTACGAGACGCTTGAGCGAGTCGACGTAAACCGCCACACCGCCACATCGAAGATATCATCGGGCGATGCGGACATAGTTTTTTGTACCCTCACCGAAGATGAGGATAGCAGATATATATACTCCAACCCATATTACACGGATATCGTACACCTATATTGTAAAAGTGATGTTGCAACGGCTCAGCTATCAACCCAATCCATCGGGGTGGTGCAAAATAGCCCCGAAAGCGAACTCATTGCTACATTTAATGATGAGCACAACACGAATCTGATGTGGATAAGCTTCGCATCCTACCCTGATATGGTGGATGCGCTAACGAGCGGACGTATCGAGTTTGCGGCAATGAGCGCTACCAATGCGCGCATCACGTCGATGTCGGGGCATGTAAGGCACACAGAACCACTCGGTTACCTCGAGTATGTGGCCGCATGCAATGTTGACTCGCCTGCCTATGTTGAGATTCTCGATATGCTCGTATCGAACATGCAGGACGAAGGCGAGCTTTTATCGCTCTACATGAAATATGGGCTGTAGATAGCACATTTGAAAGGAACGACCATGCGTCATCGTATTTATTCGCGCTATCAAGCGGAAAAAAGAAAGAAACGAATTATCGCCACTTCGATCATAGGTGGTGCATTGGCAGTGCTCGGTGCAGTGTTTTTATTTGTTGATCCATTTGATATGTTTGCATTTTCAAAAAGCGAGAGTGCATCGGCTCAAGCGCAAGAACAATCCGCAGAGCCGATAGAACAAACGCCGCTTTCCACCGCGCAAAGTTCGCCCGAGCAAACGCCAAATCCAACCGCTACGCCAACACTTGCGCCAACGCAAACGCCTGAAGAAACGCCTGAAGAAACGCCGGTTCCTACACCCACGCAAACTCCCGAACCGGAAGTGCCCGATGAAAACATCACGCTAAGCGTTTCGCCGGAGAATGATACATATGATGTTTCGCTGGAGCTGGTGGCGAATAATCGTTTCCGCGGCACAATGCGCATAAACTATACAAACAAAAGCGCAGATACGCTTTATGAACTTAAATTCCGGCTGTATCCAAATATCTTTGACCCGGCGGTGACGGATAATGCAACCCCGGGTGCGTACTATGAAGTTGCAGGGGGCGGTGAAAACCTGCTCGTTGCGGCCGTAACCATTGACGATACGCTCACCCCGCATGCCTTCCAATTGGGTGGCGAGATATTGCAAGTTCCGTTGTACAAGGGGCTTGAAGCGGGAGAAAATGTCTCTATACACATGGACTTCAACCTCGATGTTCCTGCACGCGACGATAGATTCGGCCGCACCGAAACGGGTTATTCAATGGGTAGCGCTTTGCCCGTAGTGTGCAAATACGAAAATGGTGAATTCGACACCCGAAAGAGGATAGCATGGGGAGACCCTACATACTCTGATGTTATGGACTATAAAATCGCATTAACCGCACCCGTGGGATACGATTTTTTCGCATCTTCCGGGAGGTTTATGGAACAAAGCACAGGTAGCGGCAAGGTTACTCACTATGCAGAAGCAAATGATGTTAGAAGCTTTGCCTTCACCATATCAAATGCCGAGGATATGTACATAGCGGAGCAATTAAAGGATGGCGTGCTCATTCGATCCTATGCAGAAACACAAAATAGGGCGGACTCGGCACTTCAATACGCGGTAAATGCCCTTGACGTGTACGCCGATATGCTTTCGCCTTACCCATATAGTGCATTCACCGTGGTTCAGGGAAATCTGTCGGACGCAGGTATAGCCTACACGGGTATGATACAAATTGACGATCCCATGTATAGGAACGATTCCGAACTTGAGGAAACCATTGCGCGTGAAACTGCGTATATGTGGCTCGGCTCGCTCGTTGGCAGTGATGAATACGGCGCGCCCTGGATAGATGAATCGCTCGCAAGATATCTTTCCATCGTGTACTATGAAAGGTCGGATTCGGCCGACCGATTCTTGCGCATAGTCGACCGTGAAACGGATGGCACGGCCGCCGCAACTTACCCTATAGATGGGGCGATGAGCATCTATTCCACTGAGGAAGCTTTCTCCGAGGCGGTTCATATGCGCGGCGCATATATGTATCACTCGCTACGTGAAACCATAGGCGACGATGCCTTCTTTGAAGGGTTGAAATTGTATGTTGAGGACAATGCATTTGAAATTGCAACTTCATCGGATATCATTGCGGCCTTCGAAAGTGCAAGTTCAAAGGAGCTTGATCCATGGTTTGAAACCATGCTCGCTCCGATTTCGTGATATAGGAAAGGTAATAACAAAATGCGTATTTCACTTATAGGCTGCGGACGATGGGGAACCTTCATCGCATGGTACTTAAGCTCGCAAGCCAAGGCCGATGTGCTACTTTACGGCCGCGAATCATCCAAAAGAATGAACGAGCTAATGGAAACGCGCCGCAATTCCTACCTCGTTTTGCCGCCGGGCGTAAAACTTACCACGAGCGAAAGCGACCTTGCCACGCATGCGGATATCGTAGTTATATCCGTAAGCTCACAATCGCTTCGAGGCGTACTCACATCGATGAAATCACTCGAAGGCAAGAAACTTGTTCTATGTATGAAGGGGATTGAGATAGAGAGCGGCAAAAGGCTTACCGAGGTTGCATCGGAATGCGGCTTCGATGATGTGGCGATATGGGTAGGGCCGGGACATGTGCAAGACTTCCTTCGCGGTTGCCCCAATTGCATGGTTATCGACAGCACGAATCCCAAACTTACATCGCTGCTTGTTTCCACTTTCGACAGTGACCTTATACGCTTCTACTATGGCAGCGATCTCGTGGGCAATGAAATCGGCGCGGCGGCAAAGAATGTTGTAGGCATTGCGGCAGGAATATTGGACGGGATGGGTCTTAGCGCACTAAAGGGTGCGCTTATGAGCCGCGGAGCGCGCGAAATCGGTCGCCTAATTGCGGCCATGGGTGGCGACGAGATAACGGCATATGGGCTTGCGCATCTCGGGGATTATGAAGCGACGGTATTTTCGCCGCACAGCCATAATCGCCGCTACGGTGAAGCTTTCGCTAAGAATGAACCACTCGATATGGGGCTTGCCGAAGGTGTATACACCGTTAAGGCATTGCTCGCCCTGTCCGATAAATATAGCGTGGAGCTCCCCATATCCGACATGGTGTATGGAATAATCCACGAAGGCGTACCCGTTAGGGAAGCACTCACACAACTTTTTGCACGAGAGCAGAAAAGCGAATAGGAGATAATTATATGAGACTCGATAAATACCTAAAGGTGTCGCGCATAATAAAGAGGCGCACCGTTGCAAACGAAGCTTGCTCCACGGGGCGAGTTATGATAAACGGCAAGGTGGTAAAGCCATCATTCACGATAAAGGAAGGCGACACCATAACAATCAATTTTGGCATGAAAACGCTTACCGCGCGCATCGAAAACATAAAAGAACATGTGCGTAAGGACGAGGCGACATCGATGTATACCATACTTGAGGGCGAAGAGGACGAGGAATGAGCACAGTAGGGATATTGCTTTTAGCCGGGCAATCCACGCGCATGGGATTTGATAAGCTCATGGTAGATATTTGTGGAAAAACCGCCATAGAACGCAGTATTGACGCGCTGAAGCGAGGCGGAGTTGACCGCTTTGTATTTGTGGTGAGCGAAAACACGAAGGCGCTCGCCGAAGCATCGGCCAAAGGGATGCCCTTTACCGGTGTGTATGGCGGAAGTACGCGCACCGAATCTGTGTATCGCGGGCTTGTCGCGGCAGGGGATGAGTGCGAGATCGCCGTTATTCATGATGGGGCGCGTTGCCTTGTCACCGATGAGATAGTGCGCAAGAGCATTGAAAGCGCGAAAAAATACGGTAGCGGTGTTGTTGCAACGAAGGTTACCGACACCATCGTTTTTGAACATGATGAAAAGCAGGAAACATTGCCGCGCGATGAACTGCTTGCCATGCAAACACCGCAAACGTTTAGCTATCCGCTTATCATGCGCGCGTATGATGAGGCAAAAAACAAGAATATCGCCGCTACGGATGACTGCGCACTCGTCGCCGCAATGGGCGAGAGGGTGCACTTTGTTATGGGTTCGGCAACTAATCGCAAGCTTACCGAGCCGAGCGATATTCCGATATTCACAGCTATAATCGAAAGTAAAGAGGGGGCAAAGCGCATGGTTCGCGTGGGTTACGGCGAGGATGTTCACCGATTGGTTGAGGGTAGAAAGCTGATACTCGGTGGCGAGGATATTCCGTTTGAAAAGGGGCTTTTGGGGCATTCCGATGCGGATGTGCTCGCCCATGCGATAACGGATGCACTGCTCGGTGCGGTAAGCTTGGGCGATATAGGCAAGCTCTTCCCCGATACGGATATTACATACAAAAATGCCGATAGCTTGCTACTTATGAAGAAGGCTAAAGAGGCCATGGGAGATGTGGTAATACAGCATATCGATGCGACTGTGGTGGCCGAGCGGCCGAAACTTGCACCCTATCGCGATAAGATGCGCGAGAATATAGCGCGCACACTCGGTATCGATGTATCGGCAGTGAGCATTAAGGCCACTACTACGGAAGGACTGGGCAGTGAGGGACGAGGCGAGTGCATAAGAGCAGTCGCGGTTGCAACCGTGCAAAAATAACTTAGGTAGTGTCGCACTATGCAGCTTTGCTGCATAGTGCGAGTTTTTTTACACCATTTCCCTCTTGCTTCGCTCCAGGGCGGGAAATGGTGCAGAGAACAAAAACCTATGGTTTATAAAAATAGGCTGATTGCACAATACACGAGCAGTAAGGCCATTATTGTGTTGGTGATTTTTGCATACTTCGAAAATAAAACTCTGAATACCGAACCGAACAGCGTCCAAAGAAGCACGCATATAAAGCCGATGGAGGCCAGCACCAAAGCGAAGCCGAGCAATTCGGCCGTTTGGCCGGCGAAATATGGTAGGATGTAGGCCTGCATTGACACGATGCAGTATATGTATATCTTCGGGTTCACAAACTGTAGCATCAAACCTGCTAAGAAGCCATTCTTCGAATGATCCACATCCCCTACATCCTTGCTTTTCCACGTTTTATAAGCAAGATATAGCATGTATGCCGCACCTATGATGAGCATGGGCACTTCTATAATGGGTAAAGCGGTTGAAAGCGCATTTGAGAATAATGTGCACGAAATCATAACGATCAAGAAGCCCGAAAAAATTCCGAGCGTGAAAGGGAAGGCTTTCTTAAAGCCGAGCTTGCCTGCATTGGTCATCGAGATGATGTTGTTTGGCCCCGGGGTTATTGCGGTGATAATTGCGTAAGTAAGAAAATTCAACCAACTAAACATTTCTATTGCCTCCAAAATACTATGTTGTTATAATGAACTTACAGTACATTATAATGAATCCTCTATATTGTACTAATAGATCGATATAATGTCAACATCATTGGAGGAAAAAGATGAATATAAATTCTGCCGTTTCACAAAACCTCAAACAAATACGAGAGCAAAAGAAGTTAACACTCGATATGGCCGCGCAAATTACGGGGGTTTCTCGTAGCATGCTCGCACAAATCGAGCGAGGAGATGCGAACCCCACCATATCGGTATTATGGAAGATAGCAAATGGGTACAAGGTTGCGTTTACATCCCTAGTGGAGAAAAAAATTGAAACTGCGGTTGTGATTCGCGCCGAAGGGGTGGATGCCATAGTTGAAGGGGAAGGCAAATACATAAACCACCCTGCCTTTAGCTTTGACGAGCAACGCGGCTTCGAAACATATCGCATCACGATTAAACCGGGTGGACAATTGACAGCCGATGCGCATCTTGGAGGCACAGAGG
>CAYJPI010000163.1:0-6040 GCA_964372005.1 uncultured Oscillospiraceae bacterium
TGCCCGGCATTCACCACATTGGGTACGATGTTATTAACCCTTGGCATTCGCCTTTCATCCACATTGTACCCCGTGCGGCTCATGCGAATAAAGCACCCTTCACTCCCAAAAAGCGAGCTTGCTTTAAGCGGCGAATCGATGTATAAAAGCACACTCCCGGAATGGCGCATATTATCCGTCTGATCAACAAATCTTATAGGCGAGAAAGTTTCCCCGTTATACGATTCGATAGTGAACTTACTACCCAGCGATACATCTCCCGTAACCTCAAAGTGCAAAGCCAAGGGCATCCCGTGCGGCGAGCGGTCGAACCTAAAGAACATCGAGCGTGGGTGAGCCCAGATAGGCTTGTAAGCCTTAAAGCTCAAATCGTTGATGTCGTTTGCATCGATTATCTCGGTTCTCTCACCATTGTTTAGTGCGTACACGGCTTGTACGTTTCTTTGAACATTGTAATGATAAGAGCAGGTAGCGCTCTTAATAAAGGGCAGTATATACCTTGCAATCACGCTAAGGTAGTTTGCTACATTTACGACACGTGCGCGGATGTAGTATCCCGCCTGCGCATTTACATCAACGCTTTCAATATCCTCGGGAACATCGAAATATGTGTGTATCCGGTCGGTGCTTTTGCACGAGAACGGGTTAATATTGCCTTCTACGCGCAACTTAGCCCACCCCATGCCATTGTAATACTCCCATACCACTTGTTCGACAAATACATCATCGGGATTTACCCTTATCGCATCGGTTTTATCTATTATATTACCCGTGAAATTATATTGCGGCTCATCCTTAACGTCGGATTGTACTATGGGCACTATGTCCATATGCACATCGGCACGCGCTCCCTTTTTTGAAAAAGCCGTGTCCGAGCGGATGTAGAAAAGGTCATAGCTCGCCGGCCTTCGGGAGAAGCAGTAACCACCTTCGCCTGCCTCGATAGGCACATCATTGTTTGCCATTGAGTCGGCCGGAATAGGCTCATTCAAAGCACTTTTTACACTCGCGCCGGATAGCATCATGTCTCCGGATACGGAGCTTTGCATATCGCAGTAAATGTATGTGTTGCCATTTTGTTCGGCAGTGATCGGGCTACCGCCTTTCTTTTCGAGTATGATAAGGCCGTCCTCGGCGCGCGCAATATCGAAAAGGAGGTGTTCTTTTCCATCGAAGTACCTCCAAAGCGCACGCTCCGGCGAGGCTAGCATTTGTGCCGTAGCTTGGTCAATTTCCCTTCCGTTCGCCTTCAAGCCAACCGTTACGCTGAACTCTCTTTCAAGCCTTAATACATCGTTTTGGGCAAGTGCAAAACGGTGAAAATGCAGGTTCTCGCCTCCCATAGATGAGAAGAATCGTTGGAACTTATCGGGGTTTCGTTTTTCAATATGGCCGCCCGCTTTATCCACATAGTATACATCTTTGAGCTGTGCCATGCTAACATGTATGCCACGTTCCGTTGCATACACTACATCCTCGGCACCGTCCTTTCCTGCCTTATATACCTCTGTGCCTTCAGGAACAAACACGGGGACATTCTCGCCCGGCGCGCCCGATGCAAAGAAGCGCAAGAGTCCACTGGCACTGGTGCGCGTAGGTGCATCGACACAGAGCAGGTTTAAAAATTCGGTATAATATTTTTCGGGCAACATGTTAAATCTATCCACGGTACCTTGGAAAAAATCGCCGTAGAGCGCGGTTATCGCCGCGCCGGGGTCGCGCAAATCGCCCTCTTCATATCGCCACTCGGGGACATATGCCCTCGCAAAGCGCCTTATTTCGGCCATTATATCGGCCTTTGTTCTCGTATCTAAAACAGGCTTGCTCATTGCTCTACCCCCTCGAGTATATAGAAGGGATACACCTTGTTGTAGCGGTTGTTGGTGCTTCGCACGGTGTATTCAACCGAAATGATGAGTCTTCCCTCCGTAGTTTCCTCCTCGGTGCAATGCACCTGCACATCCACAATACGAGGTTCAAGCAAGATAAGCTGCTCGTGTATTTCGTAGGCAATCGCATCGGTTTGGGTATTTCTCATCGTGGAGAATACATATTCATCTATGTTTGAACCAAACTCGGGGCGCATAACCCTTTCGGATCTCGCCGTGCGTATTATAATACCTATTGCCTGCTCTATATCCTCCTCGTGGGACACTATAGAGATTTTTCCGGTTCGTGGGTCTATCTGCAGGGGAAAGCGCAACCCGCTACCCAAAAATGCTTTGCCGTTCATGCGCTTCGTCCTCCTTCTTTCATTTCCTTTAATTTATCTTTACCGGCGTTCCTTTAATGGTTGTAACCCCCGATGATTGAGCGGTGAGCATGGTGTTAGCCTTCACATCCACTTTAGCTCCCTCTATGGAAACCCCGGTGTTACCCTTGTGCTTTATGTTGGCCGCCGTTAGCGATATATCCTTATCCGCTTTTGCGGTTATGCCCGCCTTAGAGTCAAGCTCGAGTGTTGTTGTTCCGGCGCTCAATGTAATCTTTGTTTTCGCGCTCAATGTAATCTCGCCGTTTTCCCAAGCGAATGTAAGTTTGTTTTCGCCCTTCGGGTCGGATATATCGATGGTCTTTGCTTCATCGTTCACAAATAGCTTCGCACCAGATGGCGTTGTAAGAGTGAGCTTCTCCTTTTCGGGAGTATCCTCCATCTTAATTTCGATTCCCTTTGGTGTTTTTATCGAGCGCACCTCGTTTAGCCCGTCCTTTATCGGATACGGTGGCTTAACCGTGTTTGCCCAGTATGATCCGAATATAATCGGGTGGTGAACATCTCCTCCAAGGTATCCAAGCAAAACATATTCATCCACGGAAGGGAAGAAAAATTGCCCGTATGCATTGCCTGCAAAGGGTGATATGCAGTAGCACCAATCGGTTTCCAGCACATCCGGGTCGGATGTTACGGGCTTGCACTTTACTCGGTTGAGGTTATCGGGATCTGTTATATTGGTTACCTTTGCAAGTATTACTCCCGTCCTCTTTGTTTGTATCATCTCCATATTCATAGGCTTTTTGCCCCCTTAACCACGAGATTCGTCAAATACCCATCGGGGCCGAACTCATGTGTTACTTTTTCAATAAAATATCGGCTGGCGGTGGATTTGTCGATGCCTTCAATATCAATAAATCGCCCCGGGATAAGTTCCGGTATTCCCACGCATGTCGCCTGTGCCGTAACAAAGGAGAATGCCTTTTGGTCAAACAGCGCTTGTGCGTACTTCGTGCACTCCTCTTTTGTTTGCACGAAGAAGCTCGGCTGCTTTGTTTCAACGGAGCTAAAGCCGCTTGCAATCTGTGTTGCACTTTTTCCGCTTCCTGCGGCAGAGGTTTTTGTTGCCTCGCCCGTTATCGGTTCGAGCGTAACGGGATCTATTCCGTTCACTGTAACCTTCCCTACGGCATCGCGCAGGGTCATCTTTTTCTTGAAGCTTAATAGCCCTATCCCCATCGTCAGCGATGTGATCGCGCTTTGCGATTTCATGAGCGAATCAAACACTATCTCCCCATTTATAACGAGGAAGCTCATGTTGTATATCTGTGATATGAAGCAAAGGAACTTGAAGTCGTCCATTTCTTCTTGCACAAGCTCCGCTTTGTACCCTGTTATAGCGCCAATCTGAAGCTTTGTCGCATACCCCTTGGTTTTACATTCATTCAGTATGCTTCTAACAAAGGTAGAGGTGGATTTTTCCTTCGCGTATTGGCAGTCTTTGGCGTTCATTAAAAAGCCCTTCGCATCTATGCCGTTTACAACTATGCGCGGAGCTTCCCCTGCCGAATACTCCACCGTAAAATCATCTACAAAGCCATAGAAAATGCCTTTTTTTGTTACGTAGCCGGCTTCTATTTCTATCTTAGCACCAACTTTTACGGTATCGAGCAGTCCGTCCATCCACGAACTTCCTTCATAATCATATTGCGATTCTATGGTGAAGCTGCAGCCGCCGGCCTCAGCCCCTCCCGAGATTTCCACCGATATCGACGAAAAATGCACCTTACTGCTTTCTAGCTTTTTACCACCCACGGTAACATTGAATGCAGGGGCAAAAAAGCCTTCGTATTTTTCTTCCAGTGCCTTAAAGGTGTAACTTCCCATGTCCATATCAGCGCAATCTCCTTTCTTCGTAATTTAGTAGCATTTTAATCCGTTTCGTATTTACATAAACTCATATCGAGGGTAGCTTAATCATTGCACCCGTATCGAGCAAGCGTGGGTTGTGAATTGCGTTTTCGTTCGCTATCGCTCGCCATTCCTGCGGGCGGCCGTATTCCTTTGTGGAAAACCTCCACAGCGCATCCCCCTCGTGAACTGTGCGATACTTTGCCGTATCGGGCGATTCATTCGGCTTCATCTTCGCTATTTGCGAGGGCTTCATGTACTGCTTAAAGGATACATTCAATGTTGCACGCACGGGCGTTCCCAATTGGTTAAACATGGTGAACTTTTGCTCGCAACTTACGAGATGTCCCTCAAACTGCAATGTTCCCCATTCCACCTTTAATAGCGGCGGAACATGGGTGCTGGGGTTAATTATCATAAGGTCGTAAATTTTGCTTGTGAATTTACGCACATCCGGCTTCATCGGTGCAGGTGATAGCGCCATCCCATTTAGCATAAGTTTGTCGCTCATCGAACCTCCGACATCGCCAAAAGCCCCATATGTGTCAAAAAACAACTCCATCTGCAATGTTTCGCTCATTCCGTGAACGAATTGTATGCTTGGCATGTTGGATGAAAGCCCGGGTGCTTCGGAGTACTTTGCCCCACGTTGCTGGGTGTACGACTCGGGATTATACATAGCATATATCTTTTTGTTAGTTGATTTATTGGTGATGCACAGCTTTTTCAAGGGCATCATCATATTAGGGTTAGGTAATCCAACATTCATATGCTTTTTCCTTCCTACAATCCTTGTCGCCTGCGGTCGCGCGCCATGCGATCTTCTACCATTGTATATACCTTATTCGCCATTCGGCGTATCTCTGCCTCGGTAAAGCGCACGGGTAATGCTTCGTCGCGCTTGGCCTTTTCCCTATGCGTAATCGTGGTGGGCGGTGCAGGCATTATGCCCGGTGCAGACCATGCGACATGGTCACCCGTCGGCTTTGCCTTCCACGGCGGATAAACATATGTTTGCTCATCCCCCATAGGCATACTACCGGGATCAATCGGGTTCTTGAAGCTATCATTCATAAAATTCTGTGCCCATCCCGGCAAAGAGGCAAATCCGTCACCGTTCGACTTGGGTAGACTCGGTGCGCCGGCATTTAGCGGTTGGGCTTGAAGATTCCGCATTGTATCCATCGCTGATGGTGCGTGCACCAGGCTCTTTGCCTGCATCGCCATAGCAGTGCTCGCACTCGATGGCCGAGCTTGCTCGGGCGATTTGGCATCCCCCATGGGATATTTCATGCTTTGCGGCATCATAGCCTGCATAAGCTTGCTTTTTTCCTTTGTTTGCCGCATATCATCCCGTGCTCGTGGCTCCATAATCCCCGATGGATGAACCACGCTGGATAATCTATGCATCATACCGCTCGTTCGCATGTCCTTTGCGGTTACGGGGATTCGCATTTCGGCCATTGCATGTTGAGTGTGCTCGCTCGTTTGCGATTGTGTGGCCGCAATCGGTTCTCTCGCCTGCGATGATGAAGTCGGCAGTCGCTCGCTTGTTGTGGAGGCAACTTTGATCTCATGCGCGGACTTAAGGCTTTGCGAATGCACAACCTGCTCTTGGTCGGGCGAGGGTGCATGCTGAAGCCTTCCTTCGCGTTGGATCAAAGTTTGCTCCCCACTCTTCACAGGGTTTGCAAAGGCATGTTCCTGCGCGATGGTTGCGCGTTGAACCTCGGGTTGCTCCCCACTCTTCACGGGGCTTGCAAAAGCATGTTCCTGCGCGATGGTTGCGCGTTGGATTTCGGGTTGCTCCGCTCTCTTCACGGGGTTTGCAAAAGCATGTTCCTGCGCGATGGTTGCGCGTTGGATTTCGGCATGCCCCTCACTCTTCACGGGGTTTGCAAAAGCGTGTTCCTGCGC
>CAYJPI010000164.1:0-2399 GCA_964372005.1 uncultured Oscillospiraceae bacterium
TTCGCGCTTTTGGAGGCCTTCGCCCATCTCGTAGCGGACAAAGCACTCAACAGCGAATGCGCCGCCGACTACATCGGTTACGCTCCTGTCGGTGTCCTTAACGAAAGGCTGCTCCATGAGGCAGACATCCTTGTAGTACTTCTCGATGCGGCCGTTAACCATCTTCTCGATGATAGCTTCGGGCTTGGGCTTGGGCTCGTTCATAGCCTGCGCGCGAAGGATTTCCTTCTCGTGCTCCACTTCATCCTGAGGTACTTCGGTCTTGTTAACGTAGAGGGGCTTTGCCGCTGCGATCTGCATAGCGACATCATGCATGATAGCATGATCAGCTTCCTTGTCAACCTGCAAGAGAACGCCGATTTTACCGCCCATGTGGATGTAGCTGTCTACATGACCTTCTGCGCGAACAAAGCGACGGATGCTGACCTTTTCACCCATCTTGGCAACCGCATTGTTAAGAGCGGCGCTGATGGTTTCGCCACCGCACTCGGTAGCAAGAAGAGCATCAACATCAGCGGGGTTAGCTTCAGCGATCTGCTTAGCAACCATCGCAACGAAAGCCTTGAAATCGTCGGTCTTAGCAACGAAATCGGTTTCGCAGTTAACTTCCACGATAACGCCTACGCCATCGCCGATGTACGATTCAACGATACCCTCGGCAGCGATGCGGCCGGCCTTCTTTGCGGCGGCAGCAAGGCCCTTCTCGCGAAGGAAATCCTTAGCTTTTTCCATATCGCCCTCACAGCTGGTAAGAGCCTTTTTGCAATCCATCATACCGGCACCGGTGAGTTCCCTGAGTGCCATAACGTCCTTAGCCGTAAACATTCCTGATTATCCTCCTAAGTCACTCCAAAGTAAAATGTGTAAATACCGAATTAAGCTTCTTCGGTAGCTTCCTCATCGTTCATCTGCTCGCCTTGGCGACCTTCGAGAACTGCATCTGCAATCTTAGCAGCGATAAGCTTAACCGCACGGATAGCATCATCGTTGCCGGGGATTACGTAATCGGCCTCGTCGGGATCACAGTTGGTATCAACGATCGCAACGATCGGGATTCCGAGTGTGCGTGCTTCCTGCACTGCAATGTGCTCCTTGCGGGGATCAACGATAAAGAGAGCGCCGGGGAGCTTCTTCATGTCTTTGATGCCGCCGAGGTTTCTTTCAAGCTTCTCGCGCTCGAGGTTCAACTTGATTACTTCCTTCTTGGGGAGCAAATCAAACTGGCCGCTCTCTTCCATCTGCTCGATCTTGCGAAGCTTAGCGATACGGCCCTGGATTGTTTTGAAGTTTGTAAGCATGCCGCCGAGCCAACGCTGGTTTACGAAATACATATCGCAACGCTTGGACTCCTGCTCGATGCTCTCCTGTGCCTGCTTTTTGGTGCCGACGAAAAGAATGCTCTCACCATCCTGCGCGAGATCGCGGATGAAATAGTACGCCTCCTCGATCTTCTTCACCGTCTTCTGCAAGTCGATGATGTAGATACCGTTGCGCTCGGTGAAGATGTATTCCTTCATCTTGGGGTTCCAGCGGCGGGTCTGATGGCCGAAGTGTACACCGGCCTCCAACAATTGTTTCATGGAAATGACGGACATAGTAAATTCCTCCTTCGTTTTTTTTCCTCCTCCCGCTTCCTCTGCTACGATAACCCTTAGGGCACGAAACGTAACATCCGCGAGAGTGCGTCATACCAACGGGTAGTATATCATAGGGGATGGACAAATGCAATATAGTAAATACAAAAATACGAAAAAGTTGCGACGAAATATAAAAAAGTGGCCAAGGCCACTTTTTAAATAATTAGTGCATCATGTGTCCAACCGCACGCTTTGTGTGGCGAACCGCTCGTCTTCCGTCACGCACCATGCGGCGCGGCACATCGGGATACATGCTATTGATGGCCATCGTCGCCATCACCATACCTGCCAAAACTCCGATTCCCATTCCCATTGTGATTGTTCGCATTTGCTGTTCTCCTTTCGCTCTATACATGTTATGTGAGACGAAATACGCCGCTAGGGCATTCATCCGTCTACATGTAGTATGGATAGAAAAAGCGAAGGTTAGTTATGCAAATACTTTCATCAATGGAAGTTTAGCCCAGCTTGCGAGCCTTATAGTCCTCGATGGCGACCTTGACGGCTTCCTCTGCAAGTACCGAGCAATGAATCTTTGCCGGGGGAAGCCCCTCGAGAGCCTCAACAACGGCGGAATTGGTGATATCAAGCGCCTCATCGATGGTTTTGCCCTTGATCATCTCGGTTGCCATGGAGCTCGTGGCTATCGCCGCGCCGCAACCGAAGGTTTTGAAGCTGCAATCTTCGATAATATCATCATCATTTACCTTGATGAAAACCTGCATGATGTCGCCGCACTTGGCATTGCCGACTTTGCCCATG
>CAYJPI010000164.1:2511-6038 GCA_964372005.1 uncultured Oscillospiraceae bacterium
CCCATGCCGTTTGATTGCTCTATTTCGCCCGAGTTTCTCGGGTTTTGGAAGTGGTCGAGTACCTTTTCGCTATACATAAATTTACCCTCTCTTTTGTGATATAAATAGTATTATTCGCCATTGCCCGGATAAAGGGGTGAAATATCGCGCAATTTCTGCACCGCACCGGGGAGTTTCTCGAGCACATAGTCGATATCGTCCTCGGTGGTAAGATCGCCGATGGTAAGGCGCAGTGACCCATGCGCAACTTCGTGGGAAAGTCCCATCGCGAGAAGCACATGCGAAGGATCGAGCGAACCCGATGTGCAGGCCGAACCGCTCGATGCGGCAATCCCATTCATGTCCAGCATTAGAAGTAAACCTTCACCTTCAACATAGCGGATGCTGTAGTTAACATTGCCGGGTAAACGCTCGGTTGGGTGGCCGTTGAGCTTGATATGCGGAACGGTTTGAGCGATGCCCTTTAGTAGCTTATCGCGCAGTGCGGTGGTGCGTAAAATTTCATTATCGATATTAGCAATCGCCATTTCGATGGCTTTACCCATACCCACGATTGCAGGGGTGTTGTGAGTGCCTGCGCGAAGCGAGCGCTCCTGTCCGCCGCCGAGGATGAAGCCCGGTAGGCGAATGCCCTTTTTCACATACACCGCGCCGATACCCTTTGGGCCGTGGAACTTGTGCGCGGAAAGCGAGAGCATGTCGATGTTCATCTTAATAACATCGATGGGAACATGGCCGATGGCCTGTACCGCATCCGTATGGAAGAGTACGCCGGCTTCCTTGCAAACAGCGCCGATTTCTGCTATGGGCATGATTGTGCCGACCTCATTGTTTGCAAACATGATGGAGACGAGAATGGTATCATCCGCGATGGCTTCCTTTACCTGCTCGGCTGTAACCATGCCATACTCATCGGCAGGCAAGTATGTAACGCGAATGCCCGATTTTTCGAGAGCCTCGCATGTGTGCAATACGGCGTGATGCTCGATATTAGTGGTGATTACATGGCAACCCTTGCTTTTATATGCCGATGTGATGCCGCGAAGCACCATGTTATCGCCTTCGGTGCCGCCGCCTGTGAAGATTATTTCATCTTCGCGAGCCGCGCCTATGGCCGCTTGCACCTGTTTCCTTGCGTGGGTTATGCCCTTTTGGGCTTCACGTCCGAATGAATGCGGGCTGGAAGGATTACCGAAATATTCTGTAAAATAGGGAAGCATTGCTTCCATGACCTCGGGCTTTACCGCCGTGGTCGCCGCATTATCAAGATATACTTTCTTCATGCTTATACCGCCTCTTTTGTGTATTGTAATCGTCCGCCATATCTTTGATGGTGGTTTCCCTTAAAACATCATCGATACGACCTTGGAGCTTTAACCATAGTGGCCTCGCAGAGCAACTGCATGCATTATCGCAGCCGCCTACCTCGCGGCTCACACAGTCTATAACGGCTGTGGTGCCTTCGAGTACGCTGAGAACTTCGGCAACATTGATATTATCCGGCTCGCGCGAGAGTGTGTATCCGCCCTGAACGCCGCGCGTGGAGAGAATAAGGCCTGCTCGCTTTAAGGATCCTATCAGCTGCTCCAAATAGGGAACGGATATGCCCTGCATAGAAGCGAGCGCACTAACGCTCACGGGTCCGTTTCCGTACTCACATGCCAAATCAACCATCGCCTTTAGGCCGTAACGACTGCGCGTTGACAGTTTCATCGATGCATTCCTCCCTTGTTGATAATCCCAAGTTGGCCGCTTGGTTTTCTCGGTTAATATATCACACTAAAAACGCGGTGTCAAACAAAATCCATGCCGGGAAGTATGAATTTTGAAAATATATTTAAAATGCTCCCAAACAGTATAAAATATGCAATTTGTTAGCCGGGTATTTTACTACGGGAGCAAAAAGGGTAACACCAACAAAGCGAACTATTTTTCTTGACATTAATATGGTATCATTGAAAAAAAGGGGGTGTATGAAAATGAAATTCATCCACACTGCGGACATACATCTGGCAAAGCGCGTAAATGGCTTTTCGATGCTTGATGAACAAAAACATATGCTCGATGCAATCATCGATTTAATAAAAAGCGAATGTGCCGATGGGCTTATCATCGCCGGCGATGTGTACGACAAGAGTTTGCCGCCTGCCGAAGCCGTTGCGCTGTTCGATGATTTCCTTTTCAAGCTTCATGATATGAAAATACCCACATTTCTTACATGCGGCAATCATGATTCGCCCGAGCGGCTCGCATATGGAGGGCGATTGTTCGAGCGAAACGACATATTCCTATCCCCCGTATATGATGGCCAAATTAAGCCGATTGTACGCATGGATGAGTATGGAGAGGTTTGCATTTACCTGCTTCCGTTCATTAAACCTGCTAATATCAGACCGTTTTTGGAAAATGAAACGATAGAGAATTATACGGATGCCGTGAAATTTGCAGTGGGCAAGATGAACATCGACAAAACTAAGAGGAATGTGCTGGTGGCTCATCAATTCGTGACGGGTGGGGAAAGAAGCGACAGCGAGCTTAGCATAGGCGGCACGGATAATGTGGATGTTGAGGTTTTTGATGGGTTTGACTATGTTGCGCTGGGGCACTTGCATGCGCCGCAGAAGGTGAAAAGCGAGACGGTGCGATATGCGGGGTCGCCGCTAAAATACTCGTACTCCGAAATACATCACAAAAAGTCGGTGACGATAGTTGATATAAAAGAAAAAGGGAATGTGCAAGTTTCGCTATCAAAGATTACCCCATTACGCAATTTTTTGGACATTCGCGGAACATATGATGAATTGACATCTGAGGCCTACTATGAACCACTCGACACTGATGCGTACTTCTTCGTAACGCTTACCGATGAACTCGAGCGGCCGATGGCGATTGCATCGCTTCGAAAGATTTACCCGAACATCATGCAACTTTGTTACGACAATGTCCGCACACGCACACATGCTAATTTGCGCAATGTAACAAAAATTGAGGCTCTTTCACCATTATCCCTTTTTGAACGATTTTATGAGGAGCAAAACGGCATTCCGCTTTCGGATGAGCAGAGCGAGTATCTGACAAAGCGAATCGCATGGGAGGAAAAACAATGAGACCACTGAACCTTACATTGAGCGCTTTCGGCCCATATGCGGATGAAGTTGAAATACCTTTTCACAAGCTGGGCGAAAAGGGGCTTTATCTAATCACGGGCGATACGGGAGCAGGGAAAACCGCAATATTCGACGGGATAGTGTTTGCGCTTTACGGAGAAGCCTCGGGCAATTATAGGGTAAGCGGAACATTAAGGAGCAAGTACGCCAAGGCAGATGTGCCCACATTCGCAAAGCTGGATTTTGTGGTGCATGGCAAGCAATATTCGGTGAAAAGGAACCCATCATATCTGCGGCCAAAGCTTAGGGGTGAGGGATCGACGGAACAAAGTGCATCGGCGGAACTTACCATGCCAAGCGGCGATGTTGTTACGGGGATAGACGATGTTGAACGCAAGATTACCGGGATAGTAGGGATAA
>CAYJPI010000165.1:0-4821 GCA_964372005.1 uncultured Oscillospiraceae bacterium
CGCAATTTAGGCATAGAAAAGGGATACCTTATCGAAGTCTCATGTTTGAGGTTCGAAAGTGGTACCTTATTCAAAAGAAAAAACTCCCTCTGTCCTAACCTTGATGGTTCGGATTGAGGGAGTAATTTGCTTATTTTCGAATTAATAACCTATGCTGTACATTTCATCAACATTATCAATTGTGATGATGGGAACAGGGATCATCTGGATCTTCTCGCCGATATCCTCGCCATCAAAAATCTGTTCTATGAGAGCAACCGCCTCTTTACCGCCGCCGGGGAATGCAATGCAAGCACCGACTTTGCCTTCCTTAATTGCATCGAAGATTTCCTTCTGCCCATCAGCGGTTACAACAATGTATTCTTTGCCTGCCGCTTCCATTGCCTGAAGTGCGCCAAGCGTTGCATTATCACCGTGGCTGTATACAGCGTCGATCTCATCGCCCTGTGCTTGGATGATATCTTCCATAACCTTCATGCCTACATCGCGTTTCCATTCACCGTTAACATCGGCAACTACCTTGATATCCGGATATTTCTCGGTGATAGTATCGATAAACCCTGCTTGGCGATCATTGGTGGCAGATCCACCGGGAGCACCCTGAATGATAGCAACATTCGCTACTCCATTTGTTTGCTCTGCGATGTATTCTGCAGCCATCTGGCCGATCATGTAGTTATCTCCACCGGTGTATACCGTGAAGTCTTCCGTGCTGATCGTACGATCGATGAGTACGAGAGGAATGCCGGCATTCATAACGCTTTGTGCGGCAGGAACCAAAGGATCTGCAGCATTGGGGCACATAATCATTGCATCAACGCCGCGCTGGATCAAATCTTCAACATCACTGGTTTGCTTTGCATTGTTAGTTTGCCCATCCGTTATTATTACTTCCCAATTGCCCTGTCCTATTGCTTCTACTGCAGCTTCAATCTCTGTTGCCATCGCAACACGTGCGGGGCTACTCATATGCGGTAATGATACACCGATCACTTTTTCCATCGTAGCTGATCCGCCACTTGCAGCAGGTTCCTCTGCGGGTGTTTCGGCTGTGGGAGCTTCAGCTGCAGGTTCTTCAGCAGCAGGTGCTTCGGCTGCGGGTGCTTCGGCCGCAGGTGCTTCTACAGCGGGGGCGCATGCGCTTGTTACAGCAACAATCATAGTTGCGGCCATCATAAGGCCTAAGATACGTTTCTTCATTATTCTTTCCTCCATTTATTATTTCTTGTTTTTGCGCTTGGAATTATCCCAAACAACAGCAACAAAAATGATTAACCCTTTTACGACCTGTTGTACATATGGTGAAATATTTGCTAGGTTCAATATGTTTGAAAGTAGACCTATTATCAATATCCCAACCAAAGTTTTAGCAATTTTACCCTCACCGCCGCTCATGCTTGTACCGCCGATTACGGTAGCTGCAATAGCGTCAACCTGATAGTCAATACCGATGGTAGGGTCACTGCTTCCTAAACGCGAACTTAGTACCACACCTGTAACGGCTGCAAGTACGCCCGACACGCAGAATACAAATCCCTTTGAAAATAGTATGCTTATTCCCGACAACCTGGCGGATTCGCGCCCACCGCCCACGGCATAAACATTACGGCCTACAGTGGTATGCTCCAATACAAATTGAGCTATGAAGAATATCACTAAGAAGATAACGATGGGAATTGCAAAACGCAATCTAACAAAGGCGTAAACAAGTGCTAATGCTATTGTTGCGGTTATATATGTGCGAGCCACGCGTTTCTTTCTCTTTAAATGTGGAATGCCCATGATGATTACAATTGCAAAAGCTGCTATGGGGAATATAATTTGATTGATAAGCGTAGGTTCCAAGAAGCCTTGTCCAATCACCAAGTATGAATCCGGAACACCCCAAACAGGTTGACCGTTTGTCATCAAATAACATAGCCCGCGCAATATTAAGTTTGTAGACATGGTTACTATAAATGGAGCAAGTCCCTAATAAACATTGTAAGCATTTATAATTCCTGTAATTATGCCAATGACAGCGGCACATAAAACAGCCAGTATGATGGGGAAACCCTCCGCTACCAACCAGACGGATATCATGCTCGATAATCCGACAACACCACCAACGCTCAAGTCAATATTTCCGTTTATAATGATAAATGTCATACCAAGCGCTATAGGGCCGGTAATCGAAATTTGGCGAAGTACGCTCATTAAATTAGATAATGATAAAAATTTAGGTTCAACAATTGCAGAAACAATTACTACAGCAAGCAAAACCATTTCTATGCCGTATTTGCCAAACAAATCAAACTTTGCCCTACCGGGGCTGTTTTGTATAGCTTCTTTCATAATTATACACCTCCGACTGCAAGTGCCATAATGCTTTCTTCTGTGGCATCCTTGCGATCAATCACGCCTTCTATTTTACCGTCATGCATAACACAAATGCGGTTACATAATCCTAGTATCTCGGGTAATTCGGATGATACCACGATAATGCCCTTTCCTTGTGATGCAAGGTCAACAATCAATTGATAGATCTCTGCCTTCGCTCCAACATCTATTCCTCTTGTCGGTTCATCAAATATGAATACATCTGCTCCGGTATTAAGCCATTTAGAAATAACAACCTTCTGCTGGTTTCCACCTGAAAGTTGCACAACACGCTGCTCCATGCCCGTAGCCTTGGTTGACATTTTATCTATGTATGATTGTGCAATTTCGGTTTCGGCATACTCGTTTATTATTCCGCCACTGTTTGAAATTGTTTTATAGCTGGCAAGCGTGGTGTTTTCCCTTATGCTCATCGTCATAACCAGCCCTTCATTTCGCCTATCTTCCGTTGCAAATGCGATTTGATTCTTTATTGCCCCGGCAGGAGATTTAAACTTAATTTCGTTACCGTGCATGAACAATGAGCCTTCCCTCAGCTTATCTGCCGAGAAAATCGCACGCATAGTTTCCGTTCTGCCGGCGCCGACCAATCCGGAGAATCCTAGAATTTCTCCTTTCTTTACATGGAAGCTTACGTCTTTAACCAGTTTTCCATCGCTTATGTTCTTTGCTTCAAATAGGATTTCATCATGTACAACATTCGTAAGTTTAGGATAATATTGCTCGAGCGTTCGCCCAACCATCATGCTTACAAGCTCTTCCTTGTCAGTGTCTTCGGTACGTTTTGTACCCGTAATTTGCCCATCTTTAAGTACAGTTACACGATCGCATATTGCAAAAATCTCTTCAAGCTTATGGGATATATAAATTACGGCAATTCCGCGAGCCTTGAATTTATTTATTATATCGTATAACTTTACTATTTCCTTGTCGCTCATCGAGCTTGTTGGCTCGTCCATGATTACTACCTTTGTTTCAACGGTAAGCGCCCTCGATATTTCAACCATCTGGCGATGTGCCACGCTCAATTCTGAAACCGTTATCATGGGGTCTACAGCCAAATCCAGCATTTTGAAGCATTTCTTTGTTTCGGCATATACCTTTTCCCAGTCGACCCTGCCCATTTTACGCGGAAGCCTTCCCAGAAAGACATTTTCCCCGGCGGACAATGTAGGTATCAGTGATAATTCCTGGTATATTATGCTTATGCCTTTTTCTCTCGCGTCCTGCGGAGAATTTGCCTGAAAAGGCTTACCCTCAAGCAAAACTTCGCCACTGTCACGCGTATATGCGCCGGCCAGTATTTTCATAAGCGTTGATTTTCCCGCACCATTTTCTCCGCACAATGCGTGGCATTCACCTTTGTGAAAAGCAACGTCAATCCCGCTTAAAACCGTAACGCCCGAGAAAGACTTTTTAATATTTCTTACCTCAAGTAAGGCTTGTCCTTGCACAATGCTCCCTCCTTGCTATGGCAGTATAATTTATTTTGTTCCCACTTACTGCATATTTCGAGTATCTTTTGAATTACTGTAACTTGTTTCATATCACAAAATCATAGTCCATATTGCGAAACCATTGTAGACATTTTAACCCATGCACCCCCCAATGTCAACACAAATATTTTGGCATGATAGCCAAATACATTGTCTAAAAAATAAAAAAATAGTTCTTGACACATCTTTACTACATGGAGTATAGTTATGCTGTCATTTACAGTATGTATAAAAAGCCGAAAACAAGTTTAAAATTTGCATATGAATGCATAAAATCAACTGGAGGTATTATTATGAGAATGAGCGGAAAAGTTTGCGTAGTAACAGGGTCGTGCCAGGGTATTGGGGCATCCATTGTGGAACGTTTGCTTGAGGAGGGTGCAACCGTTATCGTCAATTCAAGAAACGAAGAAAAAGTTAAGAATACCGTTGTACGTTTCAAGGAAAAAGGTTTTGATAAAGTAGGCGGATTTGCTTGCGATGTAACGGATAAAGCACAAGTAGCTGACATGATGGCTTATGTTAACAAAGAGTATGGTAAAATCGATGTCCTTGTAAACAATGCAGGAATAAACAAGATTGTTCCTTCGTTTGATTTAACCCCTGAGGATTTCCATGCAGTGCTTGACACCAATCTTTGCGCCCCATTGTATTGCGCACAAGAAGCAGGTAAGTTTATGAAAGATGCGGGCGGCGGCGTAATAATTAATATCGCTTCCGTGTTTAGCCAAGTATATACGTACAAGCGCGTAGCATATAGCACCGCGAAGACCGGGCTCTTGGCTCTTACAAATGTTTTGGCCGTTGAATGGGCTGATTATGGAATCCGCGTAGCGTCTGTAGCTCCCGGTTGGCTGAAGACCGATATGGATGAGGCCGACCAGTCTTCAGGCGGTTACACCGATGAGGATATAATTGCACGTACGCCGCTTCATCGCTATGGAGA
>CAYJPI010000165.1:4831-5983 GCA_964372005.1 uncultured Oscillospiraceae bacterium
AATGCTGTCCTTTTCCTCGCATCCGACGAAGCAAAGTATATCACTGGAACTTGCTTTAACGTTGATGGCGGTTGGATTTCCTATGGTGGATGGTGCAAATAAGCAGAGATAAGGAAAAGCTTCGAGCCTGTGCTCGAAGCTTTTTTTATGCAAATTATTATTTGTATCACCTTATAATCCCGCCAAGTTGCTGGGAAATCTGCCTAGCGGTATCTACCACCAAGTAAATATTGCGTTGCATGGTTTCCTCCGTAACCCTACTTACAGGTGCAGAAACGCTTAAAGCACCCATAGGCGTGCCAATATAATCTAGAATGCAGGCCGCTACGCATCTAACGCCCAGCTCGTTCTCTTCGTCATCTATAGCATATACCGCACGTCTGATAACATTTAAATGCTCGAAAAGCTGGGGAAGGGTAACGATTGTTTTTTCAGTGTATTGAATTATATCGCTTTTATTCCAAATATCCTCCACAACCTCTTGTGGCATATTTGCAAGCATGCTTTTTCCCACCGCTGTACAATATAACGGAACATTTTTTCCTATTCGTGATGCCATGCGAAACGTATTCGTGCTTGCATCCGCCTTATAAATATACACAGCAGATATCCCATCGCGCACAACAAGATGAACTGCTTCCCCGGTTTGTGATGAAAGTTCCTGGAGATATGTCCTTGATACCGACAGCATGTCAGAATCATTTATTAATCGACTTCCCACTCCAAATATCTTCAAAGAAAGACGATATTTGCCATCTTTGTCATCCTGTACAACATAACCGAGATTAACGAGTACACCAAGAAGGCGATGTGTCGTGCTCTTGTGAAGACCACATTGTCTCGCAACTTGCATAAGAGGTAATCCGGCAGGAAAACACGATAGTACTTCCAAAATGCAAAACGTACGTTCCACAGACTGAACGCTCGTTGATTGTTCTGTTCTCATATAATATTTCTCATCTTTCTGCGGCCCGTTGACGGAGCCTATTAAGCCTGATATGGTTATTATAACATATACATGGCTGTTTTCCAATAAATTTAATTTTTTATAGAGAAATATATACACAAAAAATAGTGTTGCATTACGCTTATATCCATGATATACTACCTACAATATCACAATGCAGAACCAAGTACCATAATACGAAACCA
>CAYJPI010000166.1:0-5947 GCA_964372005.1 uncultured Oscillospiraceae bacterium
TGCCGCCTTTAGCCTTTATCATCGATGCGAGCCTTGCGCAATATTGATGCCGCAAAAATGCTATATTCCCGGCTTCGCCAAAGTGTAACTTTATTGCAGTGAACTTACCGTCAAGGTCGATATCATCAAACCCTGCCGCCTTTAGAAGCGCTTCGAATTTGTTTAAGATGCTGTTGCCGAGCGTGGTTCGAAAATCGGTGAAATATACCTTAGACATATACTTTACCCAATTAGCTCGCCATCCTTGTAAACGACGCGATCATCCACCGTGAATGTAGGATTATACATTACAAGATCGATGTGCGACGGTGCGGCATTGCTTCCACCATATGAAAGATTGTTGCCAACGCCGATATGTATCGTGCCGTACACCGCTTCGTCAACGAGCATACGCCCGCAAACCTTTGCGCCCGTGTTCATTCCACAACCGATTTCCGCGATGAGATATACGCTCTTATCGCCGAATGATTCAAATACATCGGAAAGTATCTTAGCCTGTTCGCCGCCGGTTACCTTGGTGATGTAACCACCTTCGACCGTAGCTTCAATGCGCTCGGTAACCACGCCTATACCCGGTAGCGGGATAGCCGCATCGGCAACGATAACGCCCTCTGCCTTGCCTTCCAAGGGGCCTACGGCCGCTTCAAAGATCGGCGGTGCACTAGCCATGCCTTTTTCGCGTGCGATGCCATAGCACTTGATGGGGGTGCGGCCTTCGATTTCGCAGGTAAGGTGTGTGCCTGCAGGAGTGGTGAGAACGCACTTTTTGCCCTCGATAAGTTCCGCGGTTTTATCGGTTAATGCGCAAAGCTCATCAAAGTCGGCGAAGAGACAACCTTCCTCGAGCATAGCCATGGAATAGTCGGCCATATTAACGAAGCGAGCGCCATTTTTGCAAGCCTCGATGCGAGCGCTCGTATTAAAAAGCGAGAATGTGGTTGCGCTGAATAAAACATCCGACTCGAGCATAGCAGCGGCGATTGCGGCTGTGGGCTCCGCGCCGTGAACGCCCGTAGGCTTCATGCGCACGAGAGAAGTTTCGGTGAACGCACTCGCGCATTTATACATCTCCTCGGCGATATGCACGCTTGTATCATCCGTGATGATAAGAACCTTTTCACCTGCTTTTGTGGCTGCCGCCGAATGCAACAGTACAGAACAACCTTTTTGTGCCAATTCACTCATGTTAATCTACCTCCTTATTTGTGAAAAAAAACCGCCGACATTCCCAACCCCACCCCTGCTTAAAGTGTGCAAGGGGGCGGTGTGGATGCGTCGGCGGAATAATGCTTACTTGAGCGCTTTCAAAGCCGCTTCCATCTGATCCATGCCGAGCTTGATATTCTCGAGCGAGTTGGAATATGCTATGCGCACCGTCTTGGGGGCTTCAAACGCACCGCCGGGAACGACGGCCACATGAGCCTGATCAAGCAGATACTGCGCGAAATCAGCGGAATCCTTGATTTCTTTACCTTCGAAGGATTTGCCGAAGTAGTACGAAATGTCGGGGAGCAAGTAGAAAGCACCCTCGGCATTGCCGCACTCTACGCCTTCCATCGCGCGCAAACGCTCGAGAAGGTATACGCGGCGTTCATCGAACTTAGTGCGCATGAACTCGATGGTATCCTGCGGACCATACAGCGCCTCGATTGCCGCCCACTGTACGAATGTTGTACTGTTCGAAGTGGTGTGGCCCTGGAATGCCGCCATAGCCTTTGTTACATCGAGGGGAGCTGCACTGTAGCCGAGGCGCCAGCCGGTCATAGCATAGGCCTTGGAGAAACCGTTGATGGTTATGCACCACTGTTTGATTTCTTCCGAAAGCGATGCCACACAAACATGCTTGCGACCATCGTACACGAGCTTCTCATACACTTCATCGGAAATGATGTAGAAGCCGTGCTTAACCGCCAATTCACCGAGTGCGCGAAGCTCTTCTTCGCTGTACACCGCACCTGTGGGGTTGTTGGGGGTGTTAATCATGATTGCCTTGGTCTTAGGAGTGATAGCCTTCTCGATTTCACTAAGATCGAGGTGGAAATCCTTCGTCATCGGTACGATAACAGCCTTAGACTCGGCAAGCTTAACCATCTCAACATAGCTAACCCAGCACGGCGCAGGTATGATGACCTCATCGCCGGGATTACAAATCGCCATGATGGCATTGTAGAGTGCCTGCTTTGCACCCGTAGCGCATACGATTTGGTTCGGCTCGTAGGAAACATTATTGTCCTTCAAGAGCTTCTCACAAATCGCCTTACGCAAAGGCGCGATACCCGTTACCGATATGTAGCGGGTTTTGCCTTCTGCCAGTGCTTGATTAACAGCCTTGACGATGTTGTCAGGTGTGTTAAAATCCGGTTCGCCGCAGTTGAGGCCGATAACATGTACGCCGGCCGCTTCCAAATCTGCTACGATGCCTTCAAGAACAACCGTGGCGGACGGGGTCATCTGTTCAATACGTTTTGTTATCATTTTGCTCTCCTTATTTTTCGATGCAAAATACGAAGTCCGGGCAAATCTTCGCACAGATTCCACATGAAATGCAATCGTCGGGCTTAGCGGCTTCAACATAGTTGAAGCCCTTACGGTTTACGTTATTCGAAATTGCAAGCACCTGTTTGGGGCATGCATCGATGCAGATTTTGCAACTTTTGCACATTTTAGGATCAATGTGAATCATACAATTTCCTTTCTTTATGAACGCGCCTCGGCCATCTTGGCAAGGCCGCTCTTAACACTATCGATAAGTTGGACGAGGTTTACGCAAGTAGCTACTCCCGCATCCTTCAAACGTTTGTTTTTGCCTTCCGCCGTTCCTACATCACCGTGTATGATTGCGCCGGCATGGCCCATGCGCTTGCCTGCAGGTGCATGGCGGCCGGTTATCAACGATACAACGGGCTTTTTACCATATGCTTTGATGTAGTCTGCCGCAAGCTCTTCTTGGTTGCCGCCGATTTCGCCGAGTATTACGATAACATCTGTATCGGGATCCTCGTTGAAGTCGCGCACCGCATCCTGCATGGTGTATCCCCACAAGGGGCCACCGCCGAGTGCCGCAACCGTGGACTGGCCAATGCCCTCATCCGTAAGGGTTTTACCCATGAGATAGGACATAGAACCGCTTTTCGATACCACGCCGACACGGCCGGGGGTGAAAAGCTGTGCAGGGTGAACGCCGAGCTTTGACTGCCCGGGGGAAATAATGCCTGCGCAACCGGGTCCGTAGAGGATGCTACCGCGAAGCTTCGCATATTCCTTCATGCGAACGACATCGTGTATGGCGATCTCTTCGGTGGTAACGACTACGAGCTTGATGCCCGCATCAACCGCTTCATAAACCGCATCCAGGCAGAATGCCGAGGGAACGAAGCAGATGATGGCGTTGATTTCGGGATGTGCACCCTTCGCTTCGGCGATGGAATTGTACACGGGAACGCCGTGAACTTCTTGGCCACCTTTTCCGGGGGTTACGCCGGCGACAACATTCGTTCCTGCATCAAGCATGGCTTTGGCTTGCGGATATCCCGACTTGCCGGTGATGCCTTGAATCAACACATTCGAATCCTTATTTATCAGTATTGCCACAGTTATTTCCCCCCTTTCGCGAGTGCTACGCATCTATTGATAGCATCGGTGAGGCTTTCAACGGTTGAAAGCCCGTTTTCAGCCATGATGGCGCGCCCGGCTTCCTGATTGGTGCCGCACATAACTGTAGTAAGCTCAACCGGTAAACCATGATCCTTGATGTAGGAGGTTATACCGTTGGCCATACCGTCCATCTGGTTGAAGCCGCCGAAGAGCACTATGATGAGAGACTTGAATTCCATGCCGCAATTCATAGTGAGTTCGAGTGCGCGATAGATGCAAGGTGCATCGGTTACCGCACCGAGCTCGCAGAAGCTTGCAACCGTGCCGCCGGCATCGGTCAAAAGATCGAGCGTTAGTATCGCGGGGCCTGCACCGTCGGAGATAAGCGCCACATCACCGTTTTGGATGGGCACGAAAGTAACGGTGGTTGCTTCATGTTCAGGCTCTTCGATGTTAGGAAGAGTCTTTCTCGTTTCCTCGATCTCGGCGATCAGAGGACGTGCCGCAGGGGCATCATTATCGAGAACGAACTTGCTGTCCATCGCGATTAGCTTGTCATCAACAACACCCAAGGGGTTGATCTCAACGAGCATCGCTTGAGACTCGAAGAATGCATTTTGCACTTTATTGATGAATGCGGTAAGCTCCTTCGTATTCGGGTAACCGAGCTTTGATGCTATGGTGCGCATCTGATATCCCTTCAAGCGTGTGAATGGATCGATTTCCATCTTCACGATCTTGTCGGGATCGGTTACTGCCGTCTCCTCGATGTCTACTCCGCCAACACTGCTGATGATAAGCGTCGGGCGCTCAACACCTTGCAATGTGATGGACATGTACATCTCTTGGGAAGGCGTTACCATCTGTTCGGCTAATAGGCCGTGAACATCGCAATCCTTAATTTTGAGTGCGAGAATTTCTTCAGCGTTCTTCTTGTACTCTGCCTCATCCTTGCAAACACGGATGCCGCCGGCTTTGCCGCGGCCACCCGTTTGCACCTGCGCCTTCAATACGAAGGGGAAGGGGATGGGGGAGGGTTCATCCTTAGAGAGAACCAACGCACTTTCGGGTACGGGGATGCCATAACGCGAAAATAAGCGTTTCCCTTCGAATTCGTATAAATTCATAGTGGCCTCCCTTTATTAATCTTTAAGGTATTGATTGGTTTTCTTCGCATACTCAACACCGGCGGCAATCGCCTTCAAGTTGAGCTCTACAAAGCGGGGAGAAACCTCTTCCTTAACGACCTCTTCAAGCTGCTCGCGCTTTACGATACCAAGAGCCTCGCTCATGAAACCGAGCAGTGCCATGTTGGCCGCCATGCGGTTGCCAAGATCGATAGCGAGCTGGGTCGCGGGTACTTTGAAAGTATTTTTAATGTCGCAGGAAAACTCGGTTACCAAGTCTTCATCAACAACGAGGATGCCGTCCTTTGCGAGCGAACCGATATGAATATCATACGATTCTTGATACATCGCAACGAGGAGGGTTTTTTGCTGTGCGCTGATGGCGTTGATGGGCTTAACATCGAGTATAAGCTCGGACATAACCTGTCCGCCGCGCGCTTCAGAACCGTAGGACTGTGTTTGAACGGCATATTGATTGCCCAAGGTAACGGCGGTTGTGCCTATGAGTAGAGCGGACAGCACGATTCCCTGTCCACCGATGCCGCATAGTGTAAGGTATTGAGGGTAAATCATAGTTTATGCTCTCCCTTCGAAATCAACTTCAACGTTGGAACCCGTGTAAACGGGCTTGCCTTCTTCTTTATGAAGCATGGCGCACTTGAGCTTGCCGACCTTGTCAGCATCAGTCATATTCTTCTCCTGCGCTTCGGTGTAGGTGTGATCCTTAATCCAATCGATAAGAACCTTGGGTGAACCACTCTTTAGCGCATAACGGCCGAAGTGCGTGGGGCACTGCGATACGATTTCAATGAAGGAGAAGCCCTTATGATTGAGTGCGCGTTTGAACGCAGCCACACACTGATTGGGCTGATATGTTGCCCAGCGCTCAACATGGGTAGCACCCGAAGCGATAGCAACATCACAAACGTCAAAACGCGGCTCGCCGCTACCATAGGGAGTAGTCATGGTGACATACTCTTCGGGAGTTGTGGGCGCAACCTGTCCGCCTGTCATAGCGAAGTTTAGGTTGTTAACCATAACGCAAGTTACATCAAGGTTTCTTCTTGCCGCATGGATGAAGTGGTTACCGCCAATGGAGGAGGTATCACCGTCACCTGCAAAAACAACGATGGGTGTGTCGGGCATCATGAGGCGAAGGCCCGTTGCCCAGCAAAGCGTACGTCCATGGATGCCGTGGAATTCATCAACATTCATGAAAACGGGGA
>CAYJPI010000167.1:0-5947 GCA_964372005.1 uncultured Oscillospiraceae bacterium
TTCGGAAAAGGCATTGCAGAGGCTCTATACTCCGAGGGTGCGAGCGTTGTCATCGCGGACTTAAACGAAGCACTCGCTGCCGAGGTCGCGCAAAGCTTGGGCGAACGTGCGTTTTCGGTGAAGGTCGATGTGTCCGACGAAGTTAGCGTCGCGAACATGGTTGAAAAAACGGTTGAAAAATTCGGCGGCATAGATTTGTTCGTGTCAAACGCAGGCGTTCTCAAGAGCGGCGGCCTTGACACCCTTGAAAAGAAGGATTTCGAGTTTGTAACTGCTATCAACTACACTGCATATTTCACGGGAGTGAAGTATGTTTCGGCTATCATGCGCGCGCAGTATGAAGCCGACAATTCTTGGATGGGCGATATCATCGAGGTGAACTCAAAATCGGGCCTCGAAGGTAGCAACAAGAATTTCGCATATGCCGGTAGCAAGTTCGGCGGCATCGGCTTAACTCAGAGTTTTGCGCTCGAGCTTTGCCCGTTTAACATCAAGGTAAACGCGGTTTGCCCCGGCAATTTCCTCGATGGCCCTCTTTGGACGGATCCCGAGCGCGGCCTTTTCGTACAATACCTGAAGGCGAATAAGGTGCCGGGCGCAACGAGCATCGAGGATGTTAAGCGTTTCTACGAATCGAAAGTCCCAATGAAGCGCGGTTGCTTCCCCTCCGATGTTGCGAAGGCGATCTTCTACTGCGTCGAACAGGAGTATGAAACAGGCCAAGCCGTTCCCGTCACGGGCGGCCAGGTCATGATGCACGCGTGAGGTGAGTATGATAGCGATTGATATTTTAACTAGGCTCAACCACCCCGATAAACAAACGCGCCTAAACAATCTCCGCGAGGAAGTGAAAAACACAATTTTCCCCGAAGTTGACGCAAGGTACATCAACAACCATATCCACACGACATACTCTTTTTCGCCCTACTCGCCTACGGCCGCGGCATATGCGGCGCGCGCGGAGGGGCTTTGCACGGCAGGCATTATCGACCATGATAGCATCGCAGGCGCGGAGGAATTCCTCGCCGCATGTGAAATACTCGATTTTCCTGCGACCGTGGGCATGGAAGCGCGAGTTAGCATGAAAGGAACAGCGCTTGAAACCTTGCGCACCAACAACCCCGACCAAATCGGCGTGAGTTACATGACCTTCCAGAGCGTGCCGAAAGAGGGAATCGCCATATTGCAGGAGTTTTTCGCACCTTATCGCGAAAAGCGCAATGAGCGTACGAAAAAGATGGTAAGTAGCATCAACGAACTCATGAAAGATGTTGGCATTTCCATCGACTTTGACAAGGATGTGTACCCATTATCCGAAGCGAAGGACGGCGGCGGTATCACCGAGCGCCACTTGTCGTTTGCGCTTGCTAAGGCGATGATCGACAAAGCAGGTAAGGGGCAAAACATAATCGATATGCTCGAAAGTTGCGGCATATCGCTCAGCGATAAGCAAAAGAATCAGATGCTCGATATGGATTATTTTTTCTACGAATACGATCTTCTGGGCATCCTAAAAGGCGCATTCATCGAGAAAATTTTCATCCCGGCCACGGACGAATGCCCACCTCTTGCGGATGTTGTCGCAATCGCTAAAAAGGCCGATTGCTATCTTTGCTATGCGTACTTGGGAGACATCACGGACAGCGTTACGGGCGATAAAAAGTCCCAAACCTTTGAGGATGGCTATCTCGATCTTGTACTCGAAACCATGAAAAATGAGGGCGTGAATGCAGTCACCTATATGCCGGCGAGAAACACCATCGAGCAACTCATCCGCGTACGCGAAAAATGCGAAAAGTTAGGTATGGTGCAAATAAGCGGCGAAGACATAAATTCTCCGCGCCAAAGCTTCAAATGTGCGGCGATGGAAAACCCGCTCTTTGCGAACCTCATCGACACGACTTGGCACTTGATCAAGCACGAACAGGGCATCGAGCCCTTAATACTAATCCTCATTTAAAAGGTTGCATGCAAGAGGATTAGTAGATACTGTTTTCCTTAGCAGTTTCAAATTATTTTGAAACTATTTAATTTGAGAACAGTATAAAAGCATAGAATTTTAGGAGGAATAAAATGAAAACCAAGGCAGTACGTCTCTATGGAAAATCGGACTTGAGGCTCGAGGAGTTCGACCTTTCACCCATCGGCGATGATGGTGTTCGCGTTAAAGTTATCACCGATTCGCTTTGCATGTCGAGCTATAAGTCAGCAACGCAGGGCGCGGATCATAAGCGCGTCCCCAATGATATCGCAACAAACCCAACCGTAATCGGCCATGAGTTTTGCGGCGAAATAATCGAGGTTGGCAAAAATTACGCGGATAAATACAAGGTCGGCCAGAACTTCGTTATCCAGCCGGCGCACTACTATAATGGCTCGCAGGAAGCCCCAGGCTACTCCTACACGGAATGCGGCGGAGACATGACATATGCTAACATCCCTCGCGAAACCCTAATAATGGACTGCTTATTGCCCTATGATTCAAACATGTTTTTCTTGGGCTCGCTTGCAGAACCCGTTTGCTGTGTTATCGGCACTTTCCACGCGATGTACCACACCACCCCCGGAAGCTATGAACACAAGATGGGCATAGTCGAAGGCGGAAAAATGGCACTCCTAGCCTCCGTCGGACCGATGGGACTTGCAGGAATCGACTATGCGATCAATTGCGACCGTCGCCCCTCCCTCCTCGTTGTTACCGACATCGACCAAACAAGGCTCGACCGTGCGGCATCCATCTATACGGTTGAAGCGGCGAAGAAAAATGGCGTTGAGCTTCATTATGTAAACACCAAGGACATGCAGGATCCCGTCGCCGAGCTTCGTAAGATCACGGGCGACACGGGCTATGATGATGTGATTTGCTTTGCACCCGTTCGCGCTCTCGTCGAACAGGCGGATGCAATCTTGGGCTTCGATGGTTGCCTCAACTTCTTTGCAGGCCCGTCGAACACCGAATTTAAGGCGGAACTAAACTTCTACGATGTTCACTATGCATATCATCATATAGTAGGTACATCGGGCGGAAATACGGATGATCTTATCGAGGCCGTTGACTTGATCGCCAAGGGGATACTAAACCCTGCGCCGATGATTACACATATCGGTGGGCTTAACTCCGTTATCGATTCGACATTGAATCTCCCGAAAATCCCCGGCGGCAAAAAGCTAATTTATAACCATATCGACATGGAGCTCACAGCAATTGCCGATTTCGAGGAGAAGGGCAAAACAGACCCGCTCTTTGCAAAGTTGCATGAAATTTGCGCAAGGAATAATGGGCTTTGGAGTAAGGAAGCGGAAGATTATATTATTCAAAACGGCTAATGCTTGTTAACATGTTCTAAGCAGAAGCTTGGAAAAAATCAGGCATTCGCGACAATAATATCAACTTAAAATAAACCACCCAACTTTGCACCGGAATATATGGTGCGAATTTGGGTGGTTTATTCTTACTATAATATTACGCAAGCAGATTATTGCTTCTTGGCTCTGATGCTCACGTCAGCGGCGCCCACCGTTTTCACCTCGCCGCTCGAAGTGCGTACGAGAAGTCGCCCGTCGCTCGTTACATCAACGGCATAGCCTTCGTATGTTTCATTTATGGCAACGACATTCACGTCCTTACCGAGGGTGGAGCATTTTGTGCGATACTCATCGAGTAGACACTCAAACGATTCATCTGTAAGACATGCATCGAATGTTTTTTCGAGCGCATTGAGTAGCATCGCCGCCACTTCGCGCCTCGGTACGGTGCGGCCAAGCAAAGAAGACAGTGATGTTGCACTTTGTGTGATTTCGTCACCAAATTTAGAGGTGTTAACATTCACGCCAAGCCCAACGATTATCGCATCAAGCGCATCGATAGCACCTTCAAGCTCGAGAAGTATCCCCGATATTTTTTTTCCGCCCACAAGAACATCGTTAGGCCATTTTATTTCAGCGTGGATGCCCCACTTGCTTAGCATATCATGTACGCCCAACGCCGTTGCAAACGTAAATCGCGCGGCGTGGCGCGTTTCAATGGGCGGACGAAGGATCATGCTCATGGTTACATCCTTGGAAGGTTCGACTATCCAGTCTCGTCCGCGTCGTCCACGCCCCTCACTTTGATAATCGGTGGTTACAACAGTGCCACTGTGCACGCCCTGCCTTGCGCATTCCTTGGCTATAGCATTCGTTGATGGAACCTGCGGCAAGAACACCACATGCCTTCCAAGCTCGCGCGTTGTAAGCAAAGGTGCGATGGCGGATGCGTCCATGCCGTCCGGGCTTTGAAGCAGTCGATGCCCTTTTCGCGTGACTGATTCGATTTTTGCTCCGCTTTCTTTAAGCGCACGAACATGTTTCCATACCGCCGCCCGTGATATCCCAAGCTTATCGCTTATCTGTTCGCCGGAAACGAATTCGCCCGCGTAAAGCTCAAGAAAATCGAGTATGGCCTTGCGTGTTTCCACTATTCGTCCTCCGAATCGAGTATTGAGACAGCATACTTCGCATCATCATGCGAGTAACCGCGCGATACTATTCGCCTAAGAAGGCGCACCTCAAATTCATCATCTTCAACATCACGAAGCTGAGCAGCATGTTTTTTAGCTATGATGCAGGCGTTTTTGCGCTCGGCCTCGTCTGTAATCGATAACAAGGCTTCCTCAACCGTATCGCGGCTTATTTCGTGCGCGAGCAATTGCTCTCTTAACTTCATTCGGCTGATGGGTTTTGTTGCAAGCCGCGAACGCACAAATTCCTCCGCGTACGATGCATCGTTTAGGTAGTTTAACTCTTTGAGCCTTTCTATTACCTGGTATACTTCGAATTCACCATACTCCTCCGCATCGAGGAAGCGTTCAACCTCGCGAACGGTGCGGGCCTTGCGAGCAAGATACTTCACCGCTACATCGAAGGGTTTTTTCCCTAACTCGGCTTGGGGCTTGGACTTCTTTTTTTTGTAGGATTGCATGTTATATTTATCCTCTCTTACAGTGCTTGTATTGAGTAAATTTGTGGAAATACAAATTCGGCGATCGCTGTGAATAAGCCTTTTAGGCCTTGCACAACATAATATCAGCGTTTGCCATATGCGGCAAACAAATTACGAATGGGAGGTAACATAATGGAAAAGAACAATGAAAACAAACAACCCGAAACGGGTGGAGGCGTGTTCATTCCACATGCGGAAGCCGTAATTATACGTAAGGCAAAAAAAGGACTTTAATTATCATCCTCCGAATAATGCCGCAAAAGCGCCTGCGGTTGCCGAGAAATCCTTGATGGCCTCGTTTAGAGTGCCTACATCGAGCGTTGTTATCATTTCGGTTGCACCTGCAAGTTCCTCAACGGCGGCATTCATAGCGTCGATGTTAAACTCATCAATGGAGGACATGGCGTTCGCGATAGCTGTATCGCTCTGTTCGATAAGTGCATCCACATTTGAAACGAGTGCGGGAAGGTCGGCCTCTTCAAGTTGGGTTGCGATAGAGTTGAGCGTTGCGCTCGCTTGCGCCGCTTCATTGAGAGTGGTTGCCAGTGCAGGCGCAATGCTCCCTACGAACGCCAGCACCACTATGAGTATGGCCACCATGGAAACGGTACGTATCGCGGCCAAAACCACAAGGGTTTTATTGGTGTTTGTGTCGCTCTTAGTTCCATGCATTGCGGCTACAAAGAAGCCATTGTTTGTGTCGGATTGCTTGTTTTTCTCACTCATTATGAGATTCCTCCTTTGTTATTGTTTCACAATTTTTTATGTTAATGAACGGATATAAAGCCATTATACATTATCATTGCTGTTTTGACCAGAGAAAACCATGCAAACACTTGACAAATCTCTCATTTCGCATTAAAATAGATACGCTTAGCAAAATGCATAAAACTGCTGTTTTGCATATAGCGATGGTTCCGCCGTGTGCGGGTGTAGCTCAATGGTAGAGCACCGGCTTCCCAAGCC
>CAYJPI010000168.1:0-5895 GCA_964372005.1 uncultured Oscillospiraceae bacterium
TTCACCATGCATCTCCTCAAATCTCTGATCATCGCGGTAATCGCCAATCTGGCCTGTAATCCCCAGCGCAGCAACGCATTTGCCTCTTGCATCATAAACCGGTACCGCCAAGCAGCCCACGCCTATAGAAAACTCTTCATTATCAACTCCATATCCCAAATCACGGCAACGCAAAAGCTCATCTTCAAATTCGGCGCGAGAAACTATGGAGTAATCGGTACGGCGCGAAAACGCACAGCGGTTTAGTGCATTTTCTCGTTCCTCGGGGGATAGGCGTGTAAGCAATACTTTTGCGGATGCACTCGTATTTATGTCTACCGGCTCATATAAAGGAGAAATCATATTAAGCGAAGCCGAGGATAACACCTGGTCAATATAAATGGTTTGAGACTGCTTCCAAACAGCCAACTGCACGGTTTGGCGAACCTTGCTTGCGAGATTGCGCATAATAGGCTGAGCTACTGATTGAATTGAAAGATTACGCTCGCATTTGGCGGCAAGACTTAGCAGACGGTAGCCTAGAGTGAAGCGCAAACTCCCGTTTTGTATCTCTTCCACATACCCTCTTGCTGCAAAATTTTTCATTATTCGAAAAGTCGATGTTAACGGAATATCAAGGTCAAGAGATACCTGTTTTATGCTCACCGATTCCGTTGTTCGCTCTGCTAAATACTCAATTATGTCAAGCGCCCTGTCCAGAGCAGGCACTATCACGTTTTGAACTTCGTTTGCCATAGCTTCTTCTTTCTACGAAATTTATTTATCAGTTATTTCAGATAATTTATTGTACCATTTCAATATAAAGAAATCAAATATTTTGAAGGAGGCATGTAATATCACCATGCCTCCCCAAAAGAACGAATTTAACAACCTTGATACTATGTTTTTTTGTTTTGTCTACGCGCTTTAAGCTTACTGCTGATGGCAGGCCAAAGTAGAGCAAGAGCAATGAGGGCAATTAGCACCATCGAAATGGGTTGTGTAAACAGGCGAGCAACATTACCTTGCGAAAGTATAAGTGTTCGCCTTAGGTTGGTTTCGCACATCTCTCCAAGAAGCAACCCAAGAACCAATGGCCCGAGTGGGTAATTGTACTTTCTGAGAATTAAGCCAACAACACCCGCAATCAACATAACTATAAGGTCGGTGTAACTGCGATTAAGGGAGAACGCACCGATACAGCATATCAGCAATACAGCCATCCATATAGCTTCTTGGCGTACGCTCAAAAGCCGTATGCACAACTTTGCCGTGATTAACCCAAGGAATAATATCATAATGTTAGCAAGTATCATTATAATGTATAGTTGGCTTACGAAATCTCCGCTTTTTTCAAGAAGAGTGGGGCCGGTAACCATTCCGTACATTGTTAGGGCTCCTAATAGAACCGCCGTGCTGGAATCACCTGGTATACCAAGAGCGAGCGATGTTGTAAGTGCCCCGCCCAAAGATGCATTGTTAGAAGCGCAGGTAGTTGCCAGTCCCTCAAGAGAGCCGTTCCCGAATTCTTCGGGAGTTTTTGATACCCTCTTTGAAACATCCCAGGATACAAGCGAAGAAATATCACCGCCGGTTCCCGGAATTGCACCTACAACAACACCGATTACGGAGCCTATTGCCGCAGGGATTGTCATCTTACGCATTTGTGCAACGGTGGGGAATACGCGCCCTGTTTTCATGGTCTTTGCATCAACAACTTGTTCTTTTGTGCCTTTTTTCTCGCGAGGTTGACCCATTTGGTGAAGCATTTCACCGATACCGAAAAGGCCGATCATTACAGGGATGAATTGTATGCCATCAAGAAGAGCAACGTTGCTTCCTATGAAACGCTTGCTCCCCAGTAAGGGATCCAGCCCGAATGTGCTCAGAAGCAAACCGAGAGCTCCGAGCATTAGGCCTTTAGGGATGGATTGTTGCGATATGCTAACCATCATTGATAGGCCAAAGAGCGCAAGCCAAAAATACTCGGACGAGCCGAAGTTAAGTGCAAAATCCGCAAGAGGTTGACATGCCAAGATTAAAACAAATGTAGAGAAAATGCCGCCAATAACGGAGAAAATGGTATTAATTCCGAGTGCAAGGCCTGCTTTGCCATTCTTAGAAAGGTTGAATCCATCAAATGTAGTGGCGATAGATGCAGGTGTTCCCGGGGTGTTAATTACAATAGCTGAAATGCCACCGGAGAAAATAGCCGAATTGTATACGCCGAGTAGCATCGCAAACCCATACGTCGGGTCAAGTTCGAATGTAAGCGGTGTAATCAAAGATATGGCCATAACCGATGTAAGGCCGGGCAATGTGCCGACAACAAGGCCGACGGCAACCCCAAGGAAAATAAAAAGTAAACACATGGGGGAAAGTACACTTTGTAGTGCTGCTAATAAATCCATAATTCCTCCTTGTCACAGTCCAAATTATAAAGCGATCGGATCGAAATGAAATCTCAACCCGATCGCTCTAAGACGTTGTTTTAACCTGAGAGTTTTAGAAAATGTCCAATCGAACGTTCAAGAGCATCGTAAAGGAAAAATACAATACACTCGGCACGAGAATGGAGTAGATGGTGGAATAAAGAAGCTTTTGCTTCAATATCATGCACATGAGGAATACGAATGCAATTGCCGCAGGCAAGAAGGGAACAAAGTTCCATGCAATAATGAATAGAACCAGCGTTCCGAACACCATGCCCATGCGCTTATACCCTTTACGTATCTCAAGCTTCATCTCATCATCCACCACTTCCTTCATCTTAGGTTTTACGATGGACTGAATTACAAGGATAATGGAAAAAACCAATATAGCGATGCAAGATACCATGGGGAAAAGCCTGCTCCCGGGGTCCCCTGCAGGGGACGCATCGGAAAGCGTCGTTTGCGTTAAAACAAGCATAACGATCGCGGAAATTCCCATTAATGCTGCAACAAGAGTATCACCATTGAATTTTTTCACAATAGTATCCTTTCTTCTCTAGGGGGTACATCGCAAGTTATGCGATTAGCCACCAATACCGAGGGAAGTGATGAGCTGGGTGAAGTAATCGTAGTCGCGCTGTGCCAAAGCCATGAAGTCTTCAGGGCTGTAGTACTTGCCATCAACGCCGCGCTCGGTGCAGAATGCCTGATACTCTTCAGACTCGTAAACAGCCTTCACAGCATCAACAAGAACTGCCAAATCTTCTGCGGGGATGCCCTTGGGGCCGAGAATGCCAACCCAAGCGTAAACTTCAATGTCATGACCCTGCTCAATTGCTGTGGGTGCATCAGGCATAACTGCGCTACGCTCAGCGCTGAACACTGCCAAGCACTTGAAGTCGCCGCTATCAACATAGGTGTAACCTTCGCTCGCACCTGCCATTGCAGCACTTACTTCGCCACCGAGCAGAGCGGTGATTGCGCTTGCGCCGCCATCATAGGGAACGTGGGAAAGGGTTGTAGCGGTCTTGTCGCCGAGAACTTCAGCTGCAATGTGCCAGATGGAACCGATACCTGCATTGGAGATTGTGAGTTCGCCGGGGTTTGCATTTGCATAGTCTACAAACTCTTGCAAGGTGTTGTAGGGTGCATCAGCAGCAACATAAAGAGCGGCAGGGTTGCTGTTTGCAGCACCGATGAGCTCAACGTCATCAGGAGCAACTTCAGCATATCCTAGAGCCTGGATCATCGACAGTTCAACGGGAGCGCTACCCAGTGTGTAACCATCAGGCTCGCTAGCCATAACGAACTGTGTGGAAACCGCACCGGAACCACCGGTCATGTTTTCAACTGTTACCGTCCAGCCATATTCGCTCTGAAGCTGGGCTGCAACCTGGCGAAGCATGGCATCTGTACCGCCGCCGGGGGAAGCATGTGCAATCATGTTTATAGCTTGTTCGGGGAATGTGCTTGCTGCTTCGGCAGCGGGTGCTTCTTCTGCAGCAGGCGCTTCTTCTGCTGCGGGGGCTTCTGCAGCGGGAGCCTCTGCTGCCGGTGCTTCTTCAGCAGCGGGAGCACATCCGGCTACTAGGGTTGCCAACATTGCGCCGGCAAAAGCGATCGATAGGAACTTCTTCTTTAACATTTTTCTTTCTCCTTTTTATTTGATATAAAGCCATTTCGGCTCATTCACTTATGAATATACCTCAACGTCGATGTCGAGCATTTTGCAGATAGTCTTTAGGTTTTCAACGTGATCACCATATACTGCATGGCAATGGTTAGCACCAAAACGCTCAAGGAATACTGTATGCTTAAATCCAAACTTAGCAAACACATGTGGCCACTCTTTTGTGGTTTCTGCTTCCTTCTCCTTATCCATTGCCACAAATTCACATGGAATAATCGTCATAGAATACTTGCCGCCCGCTTTTCTGCATAAGCGTGCAATAGTAGCCTGACCGGGCTTTGTCTGAAGGTTAACGTGGCAGCCACCTCCCGCATAAATATCAAGAGCGGGATAGAAAGTAACATCCTTAAGATTATCACGGAAATCATCGCTTGCCTGCGCATAGTAGGTGGACTGTGATCCACAGTTACAAAATACCATAACGTCGTGCTCTTTATCATAATGGCGAACATCCATGAACACTACGGGGTCGTCTGTAAGCAAATGAAGCATCTGCATGGTCAATGCTGCGTCCGAATCCGCTTCACAAGCATAAACAACGGGCTTCTTTGGACCATCCCAGTCATAGGGATCATTTATGAATGCTGCACTGAGACACTGCGTACAGTAGTGGCGGCTCATCTCATAATGACATTTTACCCCGAGGAAGTCGAGTTTATTTTCTTCAATGATCTGTTTAGTTGCCTCATAGTGTCGAATCTGCGTTTTGAGCTTCTCGGGAGTAAAAGATGAACCATTGTATGCGATATTTCCCACATGCTCAGTAAGCCAATTGAATCCTTTTTCAACTTGCGCATCATCTATATTTTCAGCTCTTCTTACAATTTCAAGCTGATCGATATGGTCGATGTCAACTCCAAACTTATCCTGCCAATCTTGCATGGAAACGGTTGAGCTGTACATGCCCAGGCTTCTTCCGCCCACAAGCCCATACTTTTGGCCGTTCAAGCGGCTAACTACCTTTGCGCAATTTGCAAAAGTAACAACTTTTTCCAAAACTTCTGCATCATTTATATCACCGGCAACGCGGAAGTGCTCAACTCCAAGATGATCAAGTGCGCCACCTGCCGCCAACATGGATACCATGCCGGGCCAATCGGGGTTTAAGTTTGCAGCCAGCATGATGGGTTGCTTGCCATTCTTTGCCGCAATCGCGGTAAAATTCGGGAAAGCAAACACTCCATAAGAAAAAAGCGTACCATCAACACCCTTGTTGCGCAATTCTTCGCTTAAAGTTTTTGCGCTTTCAACGCTGTTTACAAGTGAACTAGCTTGAATTACCTCGATCCTTCCATCATTCTCGAGCGCCGATACAATAGCATCAATCTGTGCTTGTACAATGTCTTTTAATTGTTCGTGTACTTCCGGTTCTCCGTCTGAGAATCCAAGTATGCCGAGTTTGGGTTTTTGTATCATATATCTGCCTCCTGTAATTTAAATCATATCCAATCTTTGATATTTCATATTTGAAATGTTCATGCGTTATTTGGTTAAACCAATGTTAGCATACGGAAATTTGCTTGTCAATACCTTATTTTGTTGTTACTTTTCTCAAAGCAATAAAATGTCAGTCAAAGAAATTGAGAGTTTGGAGCGAAGAAAATCGTCTTTCATTATATACCAAAATAACAACAAAGATAGTTTAAACGAGCCGATTCCGAGATATGTTTGTAAAAATCATGAATAAGTGATATAGTTGAGGTGAGATACTTGCAAATAAGCTAATATGATATGTTATTGGCACATTCTTATATTGTATTTAATCCGTTATACTATTAGATGCTATGAGAACCA
>CAYJPI010000169.1:0-3662 GCA_964372005.1 uncultured Oscillospiraceae bacterium
ACCTTTTCGCTAACTCCAAGGCCAATAAGAAGATTAGCGAGTAAACGATGCCTTTCGTACATGCGCCTCGCTATTTCCTCCCCATCGGGATTGAGTATGATATGCCCATTCGCTTCAACGGTGATGTATCCGTTTTCGCGCAATTTCTTCATAGCTACGCTAACACTCGGTTTGCTGAATCCAAGCTCATTCGCAATGTCAACCGAACGCACATCTCCCTTGCGCTCTCTTAGCATCAATATAGTTTCCAAATAATCCTCGGCCGATTGATGTATAACCATCCCTCAATATCCTCCGCTTTTATTTAGCTTAATTATATCATGGTTACACACCAAGGCGCAACCATGATACAACAGTTTACATAATAATGATGCGCTATCACACTAAACCGTGATTTCTACCTCACACTTTTGTGCACCTTCCGCCTTCAATGCGGGATAAACCACATCGCTCAAATACTCTTCCACCTGCTCTTTCGACCTACCTATATAAGCTTCAGGCGTGAGTATGTCGTTTAATTTATCTAAATCAAGTTTCATCTCAGGGTCATTTGCAAGCCTTTCGAGTAGGTCTGATGCTACGCCCTCTGTTTTCATTCGCTTAGCCGCTTCCATGGAGTGTACGCGAATAATCTCGTGCAATGCCTGCCTGTCGCCGCCTGCTTTAACAGCCGCCATCAAGATGTTTTCCGTAGCGATAAACGGCAGCTGTTCCATCACATGCTGTTTTATAACGGCAGGGTAAACCACCAGTCCGTCCGTAACATTGATGTATAGGTCAAGTATTCCATCAACCGCAAGGAAAGCTTCGGGGATCGATATGCGTCGATTCGCGCTATCATCAAGCGTACGTTCAAACCACTGAACACTCGCCGTCATCGGCCCATTCAACGCATCCGCCATGACATATCTAGCGAGCGAACACATGCGCTCCGTGCGCATTGGATTGCGCTTATACGCCATCGCCGATGAACCTACCTGCCCTTTTTCGAACGGCTCTTCCACTTCCCTCATATGTTGAAGCAATCTCAAATCATTAGCAAATCTATACGCGCTCTGCGATATCGCCGATAGCACCTGCAAGATTCGGCTGTCGAGCTTGCGCGGATACGTCTGCCCCGACACATGGAAGCAGCCCTTCATGTCAAACGCCTTTGCGATGCGTTTATCAAGCTCCTTCACCTTCTCGTGATCCGAATCGAACAGTTCGAGGAAGCTCGCCTGTGTTCCCGTCGTGCCCTTGCTTCCTAAGAGCAACAGATTATCAATGAGAAAATTCAGCTCATCATAATCCATCATTAAGTCCTGAATATACAAGCTCGCGCGCTTACCCACGGTCACAAGCTGTGCAGGTTGAAAGTGTGTGAAACCAAGCGTAGGAAGCGCCTTATATTGCTCTGCAAATGCCGCGAGGTTCTGCACCGCCCCAAGTAGCTTCTTTTTCACCAGCAACAATGCATCGCGGTAAAGAAGCACATCCGCATTATCGGTTACATAGCAGCTCGTAGCCCCGAGATGTATTATGCCTTTCGCATTGGGGCACACAAGCCCATATGCGTGAACATGCGCCATAACATCATGTCGATTCTCGCGCTCTTTCTTGGCTACCGCATCATAATCGATATCGTCCGTGTGCGCCCTAAGCTCCTCTACCTGTCCCTTTGTTATGGGCAATCCAAGCTCCATCTCCGCCTCTGCAAGCGCCACCCATAGCTTGCGCCATGTGGAATATCTCGCATCGGGGGAAAATATGCGGCGCATTTGTTTACTCGCATATCTCCCCGATAATGGACTTTCGTAAATATCCTTGCTCATACTTTACCTTCTTAACGGTAGATGATTTCGTCGCGCCCCGCACCCACCGAAACATATGTGATGGGGCAAGACAATTTCTCCTCCATCCATAGCACATAGTCGCGTGCTTCCTGCGGAAGATCCTTAAAGCGGCGAACCTTAGAAATATCGGTTTTCCAGCCGGGCAAATACTCAATCACCGGCTCCGCGCCTTCCATCAGCGGCGTGAAGGGGAAATCCTCGGTAACAGTGCCATCGCTCAAGCGATAACCCGTGCACACGGGGATTTTTTCCATATAGCTCATTATATCCATCTTTGTAAGCGCGATATCGGTTGCACCCTGTACGCGCGCGCCATAGCGTGTTGCCACAAGGTCGAACGGGCCTACGCGACGGGGTCTACCGGTCGCCGCGCCATACTCTCCGCCTTCCTTGCGAAGCTGTTCCGCTTCCTCACCGAACCACTCGGCGACGAAGGGGCCTTCGCCCACGCAGGTGGAATATGCCTTAACCACGCCTACAACGCGCTCAACGCGAACGCTCGGCACGCCTGCACCTAAGGGTGCATATGCCGCAAGCGGGCACGATGACGATGTGTAAGGGTAAATGCCATATTCAAGATCCCTGAGTGCGCCGAGTTGCGCCTCGAAGAGTATGCTCTTGCCTGCGGCATGTGCTTCATACAGGAACTTACCCGCATCGCAAATGTGATCCTTCAGTTGGCCGCCGAATGTCTCTACCCATTCCATCATTGCATCAACGGTGTAGGGCTTCGCACCATACACATTTTCGATGGTTAGGTTCTTCCATTCAAGCAAGCTCGTAAGTTTCTTTCTTAGAATATCAGGCATGAGAAGGTCTCCCATCATGATGCCCTTCTTTTGTGCCTTATCGCTGTACACAGGCGCGATTCCACGCTTGGTAGAACCGTATTTTGCATCGCGAAGGCGTGCTTCTTCAAGCCCATCGAGTTCCTTATGGAAGGGGAACACGATTATCGCACGGTCACTTATTCTCAATCTCTTCGGGTTAACATCGATGCCCGATGCACGTAGCTTCTCAATCTCGCCGCAAAGATGCTCAAGGTCGATAACCGTACCATTACCCAGTATGTTTACAACCTCCTCGCGGAATATCCCCGACGGCATAAGGTTCAGGGCAAATTTCCCGTACTGGTTGATAACGGTATGGCCCGCATTGCTTCCACCCTGGTAGCGCACAACGATGTCGAACTGCTCAGCAAGCAAATCAACCATTCTGCCCTTTCCTTCGTCACCCCAGTTTACACCAACGATTGCGCATGTGTTCATGTTGTCCTCCTTACGGCTAAGGTCGTTTCGTCCCTGCCTGTATATTTTTCATTCATGCAAACATGCTTAAGGGTTCGCGCATCATCCCTGCACGAACCACAGCATCCCTACACTATAATTTTACTTGATTTATACCCCTAAAGTCAAAGGAAATCGGCAAGTTATCCCAAATTACTTCGTATACCCTCATAAGTTTTACTCATATCACAGCGCATCGTTCAGTACGTTCCGAACGTTTAATACGGGTATACATCCACCATCAATTGATAGGGGTTGATGTAGAGCCCATCCGGCGTGAAAATACTTAGGTGAAGATGATTTGCAGACGAGTTTCCGGTGTTCCCAACATGGCCAATCAAATCCCCGGCCTTAACCTGTGTCCCAACGGGGATAAAATCGGTTTGGCGCACCATGTGATAGTAGTGGTATTCGTAACCATACTCATCAAGCACGTGAACATAGTGCCCCGCGCCTTCATTCGTTCCTATGGACATAACGATACCATCCGTACAGCTCAGTATCGGCGTGTCCTCCGGTGCACGGAAATCCATGCCGGTGT
>CAYJPI010000169.1:3672-5887 GCA_964372005.1 uncultured Oscillospiraceae bacterium
CGTCGCGATCATCATACCATCCATCGCGCCTGCTCGTTTCTATCGGAAGCGGAAATACCACCGTCTCCTCATATCCCTCCGGGTAGCCCGGGTATTCGTATGCCTTGAAGTTTCCTTCATGGTCATGCACCGTCATAAGGTAACCATATGTGTACCTACCGATGGCGTAATCATTCGCTACCCCTCTTGACATGTTTTCTATCGTTTTTTGCACATCACGTAAGGCCACGGTGATTTTCATGTTCTGCTCATCCTCGCTGCCCGTCACCTCGATAAAATCATTGAGGACAACATCGTCGCCCCAAATTGAACCGAGCATCGCCGCATATCTCCACGACAAAGCGTCTATATCGATGGTTAGCTCTCCCCTTTTATGCGGCCTTTGTTCGTGCAGTTTTTCAAATGCGCTCCTTGCAGCCTCGGTAACATCGTCCTTCAAGCGTTCAGCCGCGGCCTCAAGCACATCAATGTTTTCGAGAAGGGCATTATATCCTTTTTCATTTTCGGTGCGTTCATAGTACATCAAAACCATATCTTCGTTGAGAAAATCAGAAAAGTCAACCTCGGCCGCCACATTAGCATATGCCTCGTCATCGTCCACAGGCGTGGGCGGTTCGGGCGTAGGGCTCGGCGTGGGCACGGCTGCCGCAACAGGCTCCACCGTCTCCTCGATGGGCTCAACGGGTTCAGCCTGCGTGCCACAAGCTGAAAGCACAAAGAAAATGCACACCATCAACACAAAAAAATTCAATCTTTTCAAGCGATATGTTTCCTTTCAAAATGAGGTCTACAATGAATTTACTTCAGCCATTCGCGGTTCCATAGACAATCTGACAAGCACCTTGTTAGCCGCATTGTTATAAGATAGGCCATCCGCCAATTGTTCTACAAGATATATACCGCGCCCGCGTTCTTGATTTGGTGGGATTCTTTTTGCCAAAACACAAGGGTCGAAACCATCGCCCTTATCACATATCAGTGCATGCAAGTGTTTTCCGTCGCAGCATGTCGATATCATAACCTCCACAGGACTCACACCATGTTCAAGGGCATTGCACGAAAGCTCGTGCAATATAACCTTCAGGTCATAGTATACCTCTTCGCATAAATGTAATTCCCTTTTGACCTCACAAAGAGCTTCCTCAAGCGCTTTTTTCATGGCCGGGAGCGTTGAAAACGACGTCATTACCGTTCGCTTCTGCATCCACAGTCACCTGACTTCCGTTGAATTTGTGGCACTGCCATCCTTGCTTATTCTTCCTTCATTTTGCTATGGATTATGTGCCCACCATATCAATCAACGCAATTTCAAGCTTTGAAACAATAGCTTTTTTCCTTTTGTAACAGAAAATATCTCCATAGTGTATACATTTTTTCGGTTTATATATCATAATTGTAACAATAATATTATTTTACTCTTGTTCCAAGTATTGCCTCATGCGTTCAAGTATGCGTCTTTCCATGCGCGAAACATACATCTGCGATACGCCGAGCGCCGTCGCAACGGTTCGCTGGCTTTGCATGGCAACAAATCTCCTGTGTATTATATCCTTTTCCTTTTCGTTCAGCAGGCTCATACTGCGAAAGAGCAGGTCGTCACGTTCGATGTTTTCGTAAGCCTTCTCCTCGGTTCCCAGGATTTCTCCAAGGCTCGATCTATCGTCGCTTTCTCCGCCCGGCACGGTTTCATCAAGCGAGAATACGCGCGTGCTGTTCTTGGCTTCAAGAAGCTCGTATACATGCTCAAGCGGTATTTCGAGCGTAGCGGACAACTCCTCGGGTTTCGGTGGACGACCTAAAGACGCAGTCAATGTTTCCTGCGCGGCACTGAGTTGTTTAATCATCTCCCCAACGCGCCTTGGCAGTCGTATCGTGCGGCTCTTATCTCGAAAGTGATTTTTAATTTCACCGATGACCGATGGCATGGCAAAGCTTCCAAACTTCACCCCGCGCTCACAATCGAAGCGCTCGAGGGCACGCAAAAGCGCCAACGACGCCACCTGATACAAATCATCATAATCCATCCCTCGCCCCACAAATTTCTTTGCGGCTATCTCAGCGATGTATGCATGCTTTTCTATCAGGGCGTTCCTCAGCTCAATATCCCGCGATGAACAATATGTGGCCAGCATCGCGTCGAGAGCTTCCATCAGTCTACCTCCCTTAGCGCCTTGTAAAGGCTGTATTGTGCAATACCATCCACTTTGGTTAGAAC
>CAYJPI010000170.1:0-5844 GCA_964372005.1 uncultured Oscillospiraceae bacterium
TCGCACAAATGTACAAGCAGGTAGGCTCTCTCACTCTGGGTAGTGATGGCATGGCTAATCGCGGGGTATGTATTCGCCATCTTGTTTTGCCCGGATGTATCCGCGATACCAAGGCGGTTTTAACGCACATTAGGGATAACTATCCTCCCAATACCCATATTTCACTCATGCGCCAGTATACACCGGCAGGTAATATCGCCGCACTTCCGTCTACGCTCAAACGCAAGCTTACCGATGCTGAGTACGGAAGAGCTGTTTCATTTTGCTTGGAATTAGGTTTGAGTGAAGTTTTGATTCAGGATAAAGAAAGTGCTTCGTTGGAATTTACGCCCGATTTCAATATTATGTAAATGATTTAAGTAATTTAATTACTTTATTTAGAAAAAGCTTCCTGTTCATATTTTATTTTCAAAATTTGGCGCGATTTTTACGAAAAAAACACAATATTTTATGGTTGATGGGGTTGTCAAGCACAAGATACGGTGTTATAATAAGTACGAGGAAGTAGATAAGGTTGACCGTTTTCTTCCGTTCGGGCAACGTACAGTATTCTTCATTGACTGTTCTTCCTCCTTATAAGACATAAGCGAACTACTATGTGCCTATTATCCTGTTTATCGTGAGGTAGGGGCGACCGCGCGAAACACAGGCGCCTGAACGGAATTTTTTTGAAAGACCACCATGTGATTGCATGGTGGTCTTTGTTTTATTTAAGTTATGTTTAGCAAGGCAGAGGAAGGAGGAATACCGGAGGTATTCCGACTGACGATAACACAGATAAACACAATTAAAGCCGAAACAAAGTATAAATCTTAAGTTATGTTGCTATAGCAACTTGGCTTATAATGCATACAATTTGTTTAGAGATAGAATTGTGTTTAGCAAGGCAGAGGAAGAAGGAATACTGGCGGTATTCCGACTGACGATAACACAGATAAACGCAATTATAGCCAAAACAAAGTATGGATTTTAAGTTATGTTGCTATACGCCGATATAACGGCAAACAGCCCTATCATCACTATGGTGGTTAACGAAAATGTGGCTGCGATGTATTCGCCATCGCTACCCGTTTTAGCATAGATGGGAATAACGAAGGGTGGCGGCAAGGAGAATAGCACAGCGAGCGCTATTCGCAATGTTTTATCGAAGGGGATAATCGAAAACAATATCGCATCCACGGCAAAAAACAATGCCACCATAAGCGCGAGCCTTAAAGCGACCGTAGCGAAAACGGGTTTAATTAGATTCATATTGAAGTTTAGTTCATAGCCAACAACGAGCAGTATCAAAACTCCCGTTGGTTGAGATATGAATGATATTACCGAAAGGAGAATTTCTCCCGGTTGCGTCGCTGCGATAATCGGCGCAATCCCCGTCGCTCCGCAAAGTATCCCCAGGAGCATTGCGGTACATGGGGGGTTCGTTACTATATCCAGTACCGCCTCTTTCGCACGTTGTTTCGTCCCCGATGAACGCCTTAGACATGCCAAGAACACAGTAAACACGAATAGGCACTGTCCGATATCAACTACCGCAAACACCGATGTATGCTCAGCACCCATCAATAGCGTGAACAGTCCATACCCCATCATGCCTGCTTCGAATCCGGTTACAAGGTAGGGTAAAAAAGTATTGCCACCTTTCACCATGCGCAAGCACAGGAAGCCGAGCAACATAGCAACAACACATGCGGCAAAAACCAACAATACAATAAGCAAAGTTTGTGTAGAATAGTCCGCATTAAAAAAGGCATAGAACAGCACTGCAGGCAAGGTTATATTCGCTATCACATTTTTGATTGTTTTGTGCCCATTTTCATCGAGCAATCTTTTTCGCCTGCACAAGACACCTATGGCGATCACTGCAAGTACGGGTAGGACGCTACTTAGTATTCCAAATACAATATCCACTTTTTTCTCCTTATTATTGGGGTGTTGAAAAAGCAAAATATCTGTTATTTCACCTTCTTATCTCGCATGTGTGACCTGAAGAGAAAGTTGTATCACCAAATTGCAAGAATACTATTTTTTCAACACAACCTATTGCATGTTATGTAAATACAGTATAATACAACATGTTTGTTTTGAAAAGAAATAATTACGTTTTAGCACATTGAAACGACGTTCCGAAAAACAAGCACGCATGAATAGTTATTCACTTGTTTATTTTTTCTCAATTTATTTTGTTACTTGTAATATAGCATCTTTGCAATAAACTAACTCAATGCCTTGACTTTTTCACATATATTTTTTTCCTTATCGCAAAAAACATAAAAAAGGATTTACATAGATACTTTTGTTTGGTATAATAATTCATCATCGTACTGCTTTGTATGCAGAAGAAAGAGGGAGCCCTTGCTTGCAAAAGAAGAAAAAAGCGCACGCCTTGCCAAGGTAGCAAGGATGTACTACATCGAAAATAAAAAACAAAGCGATATTTCCGATATACTGGGAGTATCACGCCCTTTCATCAGCCGCATGCTTCAGGAAGCACGCGATTGTGGAATGGTTGAGATCACCATACACGAACCATCATGTTTGGATGAAAAATTGTTCGGCCTTTTATCAACCACTTATGGTATAAAGCACAGCGCCCTGGCATCCGACGGAATGAACGACACAATCACGAATGCCAATCTATCGAAAAAAGCGTTTTCGTTGCTTGAAACCCTTGGCACAAAGCGCCTCGGAATCGGATGGGGGCATCTTGTGGGAGAGTTTATATCCTATCTTGAAAGGCAACCCGTTTCGGAAAACGCCGTGGAAAGCGTTTGCCCGCTTGTCGGCAATGCCGGTATATCTGTGCGAAACTATCAATCAAACGAGAATGTTCGCATCATTGCGGAAAAATTAAATGCGACACCGCATTTCATCGATTTGCCATGTTTGCCTGCCGACAGTGCCGAAAAGGAACTCCTTTGCTCCACCAGCAGCTATCGCTTGGTCGAACATACATGGCAGCGCATGGATACCGCTTACGTAAACATCGGTAATTTCCCCTCAATACCTGACTTTGCGAGTGGTGCGCGCTACGGCACACTTTTGCAACAAAACAAGGCTTGCGGTCGTCTCATAGCTTACTTCTATAATGAACTGGGCGAGATCGTGGAATCCGAGAATGATTTTGCGTTGCAAATTCCGATACAACTACTTCAAAATTGCCCGAATGTGGTTGGGCTGTGCAGTGCAAACACAAGCGTCCGTGCGCTAAGAGGTGCGCTTGAGACTCGCTTGTTTACACATATCGTCGCTCGCAAGGGGCTGGTTGCTCAATTGTTTGAGTAAAGCTATTCCAACATCGTCCACCGAATTTCGATGGGCGATGCGCATCAAGAAGCTTTACAGTGATATATCCAACAACACAAAAAGTGGCCTTGGCCACTTTTTCTCATGCAAAGCGTATAACACTTATACTATTTCATTTTCAATCTAAGGAAGCCTTCCATTCCATCCGCATCGCTACAATGCACGGAATCAACCTCTAACACTCTCATAAGATATGCAAGTACAACGGCGCCATAAAGTATTATATCATGCCTTTTTATTAGCATGGGATGTTCCTTGCGCCTATCGTCCCCCCATTCATCGAGTTTAAGGATTAGATCCTCTACATCCCCACTCGTGATTACAGTGGTTGAAATGGCTTTTGAATCGTATTTCGAGAGGTTAGCCTTTAATGCTCCGAGTGTAGTGATCGTTCCCCCTACCCCGGTACAGCGCATATCAAGCGGTTCAAGTCCGAGCGTACGTGATTCAATCCACTTCTCTATTTCATTTCGCACCGATGATATTCTCTCACATGGGAACGTATCCTTCAAACGTATACAACCGATTGGGAAACTTTTCGCGCTCGCTTCGGTCATCACTTGCGCACTTCCGCCGCCGATGTCGATAAGCGCACCTCCTCGAGTAGCCCCGAGATAAGCACACCTAGCCTCCTCTTCGCCGCTTAAAACGTCGATACGCACACCGGTCTCATTGTACACCCTATCGAGAAATTCATTTTTGTTCTTCGCATCGCGCACGGCACTTGTCGCGTATGCGAAAACTTCCATCGTATCTGCACGGCGCTTGTAGTTCCCAATCGCCTCGATGCTTCTCACCATTGCCGCTTCGCTTAATGCACCATTTTTCTCCATGCCATCGCATAGTCTCGTAGTTGTCAGTTCCTTATAACAAGCCGCCACACTTTCATTTGTGACGGCGGCTTCCATATATCTTACCGAATTGCTTCCGATATCAATCACTGCGGCACGGCTTGCACTTTTCTCATTATTCAACGCTCGGATCTCCCTCTTCATAGTAAAATTTGTATTCACCGGGAAGCACGTATCCAAACATGTCCCTTGCATATCTTGCAAGATACTCGTCGGTATAAACGTAGCTTAGCATTTGTTCAACTCGCTGTTCCTCAAGGAGCAATGCATCCCTTTGTAATTGCAACTGCGATTGTTCATGTTCTATTTCGCGAATCGTGCTCCTTTGAATAAAGAGAATTCCGAGCAACACGCAGGACAGAAACAGGCATACCAAAAGCACATGCCTTGGGCGGAAAGCAAAACTTTGCGCCGTTCCTTTCTTCTTGCGTGCAATCTCCATCCCTCGTTTTCCCTTCTTTGAGCCTACATTCTTACATGTTACTCGATTTGTACGCTTTTCTCATATCCGCATTTCGCCGCCAATATGTAACTTTAATGTAACCACATTGCACCTGAGTACAAGTTGAGATATATCAATATTATCATAATACAGCAATCATGTACATTCTTTTTTCAAGTATCGGAGCATTATTTACAATTTATCAATTTCATTTCCGATCCCAATGGATTATTGATGTCAAATTGCCAAATATCACCTTTATTTCAGCCCTTCTACAGCGCTTGTCAGTCTGTGACCTGCGCGAAAAATACGCCTCATTATTCATGATTTCGACGGCGATAAAAACCGGATAAACACGACCGCAATTTTCTTAACATAGAAGCTTAGCGATATATGTTCGATTAAAAAACCACATAAAAACCCCACCGCAAGATATGGTCTGAAAGCCCCGTCCGATGCGATGAACAACGCCATCAAGAATATCGATGCGGATAAAACCACGAAAATCACATCCACGATTGAGTTTATAAGCCTTACGCAAAATGTCATTCTTAAAATGGAGCATGCATCGTAAATCAACCCTGCCAATATTCCTCCATATACCATAGCGAGCAATGCCGCCGCCTCAAAAAACGGCAAACTCATCTCATTATTCTCCCGAATAAGCCGCGTTTTTTCTCCTCAATCGGCTCGTAGTTCAATGCGTAAATATCGCCCTCAAGCATGATTTGTCCATCATCGAGGTTAAGTTTTGACATGTGTAATCCGTCCCCCTCTATCACAAGGTTTCCGGCTTCGGTGCATAGCACAACTTCTTGTTCGTGAAAGCTCTCCACATTTACAACGCCCGTAACATTCAGTTTACTGCGATTGTCCAGATGTATAGCATGTGCCCTGAAACGTTGTTTCTGCCCCGTCTCCAACTCTCTATAGTCCATCATACTTTCCTCCTCGCATGCATAACCGCTGAAGTAAAATAACCGCTACTTTTGCATTAATTAGTCTGTATTCACGTAAATTGTAAAATACATGCTCAATCACAGCTCCCCCTCTTAAGTTATCCTCACTTCAACCGCTATTGTTATTACTCTTTATACATATGCGAAAGTACGATACTATATTACTTTCTTATTCATTCCAGATAGTGTCGACAATAGTTGAATCGAGCAGATTTTGAGGGATTTTTTCGATATACAAGGAGGAAAAACGCAGCACTCCCAGCGGGAATGCAAGTTTTTCTCGACG
>CAYJPI010000171.1:0-5821 GCA_964372005.1 uncultured Oscillospiraceae bacterium
GAAATCTTACTAGTAAAGCTTATGATACACTTAAGAAAATGATATTAACCGGAGCATTGAAACAAGGACAAGCTATCAGCATAACTGTTATGGCTGAAGAATTGAATATCAGTCGGTCACCGGTTTCCAGTGCTTGCCAAAGATTAGAGCACGAAAAATTTGTAACAATCATTCCAAAACAAGGCGTGGTTGTTAATACAATTTCAATTGAAACAGCGTGCGGCATTTATGAGCTTCGTGTAGCAATTGAGACATATAATGCAAAAAAGGTCTTAGACATAATAACAGATTCAGATATACAAATTTTAAAACATTCGATCCAAATGCAACTTAAAGCAATTGAAGATAATGATTCTAAAACCTTTATGGAAGAAGATATATTTTTTCATAAGTTTATATTAGAAAAAAACACAAATTGCGAACTAATATCTGTTACTAATCAGCTATACGACCGTGCATTTATGTTAGGGATGAGAAATGGTGTAACCTCTCGTATGACAGAAGCAGTTAACGAACACATCAATATAGTAGAAGCATTGGAAAAACGCAACAAGAAGGATTTTTTGTTTTTTATAGAAGAAAACATTTTGAATGGGCTTCGTTTTTCATTGTCAATTTAAGCCAACTTCTTTAAGGCCAAATTGAAAACACAAACTATACAATATGGAGATTGAGATTCAAACGCATTTTATGGGAATTTCCACCAGATTTATTAGTTGAAATACTCATTTTTATAAAATGGAGTGTTCGCGGCATCGATTCTGCTTTTGTCTAAACAGTTTCAAAATAATTTAAACTGTAAAATGAAAACCGCGTCTGCTAATTCTTATGTATGGAACTGATTTTGCATAAATTAGCAATATGATCGCATCAACCTTCATCTTCGCAATATTTTGCCTGTGATATAAAATAGGATAAGAAAACAAACCAAAAGGTCAGTTGTCTTATCCGGTGTGTATTTCGCAAAATTCACCCTCCGATAAACTGTGGCAGTTATATCAGAAGGCAGGATGTGTGTCAAATTGTCCATTCCTCATACTTGTTGTATCATAAAAAACTCTATCTTTCGTCCAATGTCCCCGTCCGCCCCACAACCTTACCGAACACCCGAAACGCATCATCCTCACCAATCCGAATCGGCGCGTATGCGTCATTGAGCGACACGAGGGACACGCCCTTTTTGTCCTTGTAAAAGACTTTTAGGTAGGCTTGGCCGTCGTGGAGGAAGATACCGACTTCGCCGCTCACGAGTTCGAGACACTGTTGCACCCATACGATGTCACCATCATGATACTCGGGTTCCATGCTGTCACCTGCAACGCGAACACCGAAGTTGGTGTTGTAGGGAACATCGTCATCCACCTCGACAAGCTCGAAGTCACTGCTATCAAGGAACTGCCCCGTGCCGGCGGAAACGGGTAGATTATGTAGAGGGTAGCTCCTCTTCGGCCGGTTATCCTCCTTGGTTGCCGCATACAGTCCGCTTGCGATGAGGTCGCGCTCGTATTGGCGCACTTTATCGCGGCCTTCTTGGTTGAGTGGACTTGCATATATATCGCCCTCAAAAAATTCATCGAGAACGTCGCGGATGTTGTACACCACGCATAAATCAAGGAATTGCTTTGCATTCGGCGTGTTCACCTCCTGCTCCCAACGGCTGATCGTTTGATTGTTGGCGAAGCATCCACGCTTCGCGAGTTGCATGGCGGCCTCGGATTGCTTGAGTTTATGTTTCTTTCTGATGGCTAAAAGCGTCTTTCCAAAATTTTCAACCATTTTTGGTTCCTCTTTCTTTAATAATTATTTCCCCATAATGCTATTTTACCATAGGCGTACAACAAATGTAAATATTAAATTATTGTTATCGACTATTTTTCCTATTTACAATAGTGAAATACTGCATTATACTGGTATTGCACGAGTAACATTGTGTAACAGCGAAGTCCTTCGGTATGCCCCAATTTACCCCGACATACCCCTGCTTCATGACTTCGAACAATTAAAACAAAGTGGGAGGTATTGGTAAATGAATGCGATAAGTTATAAGGACATACCGCGTACAAAAAACTTAACAGCGTATAGGGGCTATCGACTTTTTACAAAGAGGGATGCCATAGCCGACAATACGACAATAGAAAAAATCAAGAAGATATTGTCCTATTATCGAGATGCGGTGAGTGCGGCGGTGGACAGCATCGGCGAGTTGGAACAAACGAGTCGCGAGCTTGGCTATATTCAAGTTTGCGAGCTTATGGAGAAAGTTGAAATGAATATAGAAAACGAGATGACGAAAAGAAAAGTTGAAAAAGAAGTGCTGTGCATTTCTCAAGTGGCAATGCTTGTGGAAATTGTAGATATGGCGATCACTCGGATAAGAACATATCCCGATCATGGTCCTCTATACTACACCATCATTACGCAGCAGTATACGCAAAAAGACGTGCAGCCCTCGAAGTACGTCATGAAAAAAGTGGGCTTGGAGCATGCTCAATACTACCGTAGAAAAAAGATGGCATTAAGTTTGCTTGCTTCCGTCCTCTTTGAAGAAATCCTTCCTGCCTTGAAAAACGGGTGGAAAATCGTGTCCGGTTAGAATTTACAGAAAAAAAGATGATACTCAAATGATACAAAGATGATACTCCGATGATACTTTCGCCGTGTTAAGATGGTATTGTCGGGAGAGCACTACGCAAATTCAGCTCCCGCAGTGCGGACAATTTAATATAAGCCTTTAAGGGGCGACCTCTACATGACAAATGATAGGGGTCGCCCCTTTGCCATGTCCGCAGGAAAGGAAAATACCATGCGGACGCGGTCACCTCCACCTTCGAATTTTTGATTCTACAAAATTCAAAAATTCGGAGGTAAGGAAAATGAACACAATTTACTACATTAAAGAGAACAACCAATACATCGAGATGACGAGAGATGAATACGAAGCAAGACTACAAAACGACCCCTCTTTCCACAAGCGCCGCTTTATTAGATGCACGGGAGGGTTGGTAGAAGTATCGGAAGATGTGTACAAAGCCGAAGAAGCACTTCATCAACGTCTGATTTACATAGCGAGAGCAGATAAAAAGCTTGATATTTTTTCATACGATTCATGGGATACCGATGAGGTCGAAGGTCGCAGCTTGATTGCAGACCGAGAAGCGGTACCCGTAGAAGTCGTCGCAACACAAAATGTGTTCGGTGAAGGTATACGCAAGGTGTTGAGTGTACTCGATGCGAATGACAGGGCATTAATAGATGCACTGTTCTATTGTGATCTGACGGAAAGAGAAGTCGCAAAAAAATTTCAATTGTCGCAAGGCGTGATAAATAGGCGCAAAAAGCGAATTTTGGCACGTCTGAATCGACTGCTCACAAAAAGTTATAGACATCAAGATTGACCCGGATCCTACAGTATATAGTGAGGGGTAAATTTTCTCCTCACGATCTTTGACAACCAAATACCCATCACCACAGGACAACTTCCTTCCTGCCGCGGGAATGTGGCAAGCCGGGGCTACCGCGCAATGACCTTCCAAGAATGGGGAATTCCCCAAGGAAGCGAGCGATAAACGGAATCGCACAGGGCGAGAGTGACTACTCGTCTTTGGCCATGACAATGGAGGGTTGCATGATAGAACTTTAGTCAGCCTTCACAAGAGGGAGCGTAGCTTCTCAAAGAAAGGCAAGGTGCCGTATCCGATGAGGGTCGGTCTTAAGAGAGGGCTTTGTCGGTCCGCCTGTGTTGATCCCATGTTGTGCTATATTGCATGGCTTCATCGGGGGTGCGAGCTGCAAATACGATGAATGCAAGAAAAACAATTATTTATGTGCTTTGACGGGGTAATCTGCCCCGTCATTGCATTTTTAAAAACCAACAATTGAAAGGATACGCTAACAAATGAAAACCATCAACATTGAACAGGCACATGCCGATATTGAGCTCATTTTCCGTATAATACTCCCAAACAAAGGACGCGAACCCCGAGAAGGGCAAATATCTCTCGCGCACACTATGCTCGATGCACTCATCATGGACAAAATCGCGACTTGCGATGCGGGCGTGGGCATCGGCAAGACGGACGCATACATCGTTGCCGCCATCGTTGCACAAAAGCATAAACCCAAGATGCTCTCAAGGAATACACCTACACCGTTTGCGATTGCGACTTCGAGTATTTCACTGCAACACGCCATCGCCGACAAGTACATCCCGTTTCTATCGGATGCACTCCTCGAAAGCGGATATATCGAATACCCCATCACGGCCGAGATTCGCAAAGGCAAACAAAACTATATTTGCAAAGACCGTTTGACGGCCTATGTTGCAAACTTCAGCATGGAAAACAGAACTCCTGCACAGAGGGTGCTGTTCCGCCAATTACACACCTTTCGCGATCTCGATAAGATAACGGGGCTTACCCACAAAGACAGGGCGCGTTTGTGCGTCCGCGAGGTTTGCAAACCTCGTTGTACATATGCCGCAACCTGTGCCTACAAAAAGCAACTCGCAAACGAAACCCCCGCATTCTTCCAAGTATGCAATCACCATTATTTGCTCGCGGACGCTGTGTGCAAAAGCCAAGACAGACGACCGCTACTACCGCACTATCGCGGCCTTATCGTTGATGAAGCGCATCTTTTCTATGACGCGGTGCAAAGCATCCTCGGCATGAAGATTACACAGGAGGATGTCAAATCGCTTCAAAAGGACATGCGCCGCATCCACAGGAACAATCTCTCAAACAGAATGGCGGAGGTTATGAATACATTGTTTTCAAAACTCGCCGATATTCAAGACGGGATGCCCGTTTTCAGAAGTACGAAAGGAAGCCGTAAGCTCATCAATGAGGCACTACGTGGCTTAACGCAACTGCATAAAAGCATTCAAGATTTGGACAACAGGCATATTCTAAACAAGTTCGAGCGCATGACAACCGTGCTGTATCGTTTCAGCAGAAAAGATTCAACATACAGCTGTCTGCTTGAAGTATGCGAAGATGATACGCTCGCCTTACAAGTCATTGAAAAGAACTACCATAGAAAGCTTGAGACGTTTTTTTATAACATCGGCATAGTGTTTACATCAGGAACACTCGCCGTAGGGCGCGACATGAGTTTCTTCAAGGAGCGCATGGGATTAGGGCGTAAGGAAGTACAAGAATGCCAAATCCCTTCCCCTTTTGATTATGAGAATAACAGCATCCTATATTTTGCAAGCAAAATGCCAAAGTGTAGCGATGATGAATTTATAAACAGCGCGGCAACTCGAATCGTTGAGCTTACGAATGCGACCGCAGGGCACACGCTCGTGCTTTGTACATCCCACCAAGAGATGCACGATTTGCGCATGAGGATAAATACCCTTCAATCAAGACACCCCACCTTTGCCGCCGCAAGCCGCAACAGTGCATTCTTGCAAGCATTTTTGGACGCGGACAATGGCATATTGCTCTCCACGGTATGGGAAGGAATCGACTTCCCCGGAGACATCGTGTCCTCGGTCATAATCCCACGTTTGCCATTCCCAAGGCGTGACGCGCTCCACGAAGGGCAAAAGGTGAATTTCAAGGAGGTGCATGATTATGTACAAGCGGTCGCGGTGCCCGAAATGCTTCTCAAACTCCGCCAAGGCACGGGTCGCGGAATGCGCCTCATGACGGACACTTGCGCGATCTCTATACTCGATTGTCGCGCCGAGGAACGCTTCTGTGCGAAAATTCAAGAAGCCTTGCCACCGTACCCCATAACCTACGATAGCGCGGACGTTGGGGCATTTGTGCGGCGCGTGAAGCCACAGGAATATTTTAATCAAAGCAAAGGAGAA
>CAYJPI010000172.1:0-5821 GCA_964372005.1 uncultured Oscillospiraceae bacterium
CAAAGAAAAAGACAAAGACGGGGTATTCCACCGACAGCGATGTACTCGATTCTTTGAAGGAACTGCATCCGTCTATCGAACTAATACAGGAATATCGCTTCTTAACCAAACTAAAGAGCACCTTTGTAGATGGGCTTTTGAATATGCGCGAGGCGACTACGGGGCGCGTACACACGAGCTTCAACCAAAATGTCACCGCCACGGGAAGAATATCGAGCACCGAGCCGAATTTGCAGAACATTCCCGTACGTACCGCACTCGGGCGAGAGATACGAAAGGCGTTCGTTGCGAGCGAGGGCAATGTTCTCGTCGGAGCTGATTACTCGCAGATAGAATTGCGGCTTCTTGCCCACATCAGCGGCGATGAAGGCATGCAAAATGCTTTCTTGAGCGGCGGAGACATACACGCGAGGACCGCGAGCGAAGTTTTCCACACACCGCTCGAGGAGGTCAGCAGTGAGCAACGAAGCGCGGCGAAGGCGGTTAACTTTGGAATTGTTTACGGCATAAGCGCATTCGGCCTTGCAAAGAATCTTGGTATAACGAGGAAACAGGCCGAGGAGTACATAGAAAGATATCTAAACCGCTACCCGATGGTGCATGAGTACATGAAAAATAGCATCGAGGAAGGGAAGAAAAATGGCTTTGTGGAAACACTCCTCGGGCGCAGGCGTGATTTGCCGGAGCTAAAGAGCAGTAATTTCAACACTCGCTCCTTCGGCGAACGTGTAGCGATGAATATGCCGATACAGGGCACGGCGGCGGATATCATCAAACTGGCGATGGTGAGCGTGGTTGATGCTTTGAAAGAGAAAGAATTAAACGCGAAGCTTATTTTGCAGGTGCACGATGAACTCATACTCGATGTGCCTAAAAACGAGCTCGAAGAGGTAATGTCGCTCGTGTGCGATTGCATGCAAAATGTAATGGCGCTTAGCGTTCCGCTAATTGCCGAAGCCAAATCCGGACACAGTTGGTACGATACAAAATGAGCGGCGATACGAAAAGGCGCATAGGGCTCACGGGCGGCATAGGCGCAGGCAAATCTACCGTGAGCGATAGGTTGCGAGCAAAAGGCATCCATGTGGTGGATGCGGACGAGGTAGCGAGGAAGGTAGTATCAAAGGGTGAAGCAGGACTTCGTGCGCTTATAACTCGATTTGGCGATGATATCCTAACTTCGGATGGTTCGCTCGATAGAAAGAAGCTTGGCGCAATCGTTTTTTCGGATGAGGTGGCGCGTAGAGATCTGAACGCGATTCTGCACCCGATAATCATCGAAAGGATGAAAGTGGATGAGGGTAGCCATAAAATCGTTATTTGGGATGTTCCGCTACTTATAGAGGCGAACATGCATGAAATGATGGATGAGGTATGGCTCGTCGATGCGCCCGAGGATGTGCGAATAGCGAGGATAATGCTTCGCGATGCTTGCCTTGAAACCGAAGCGAGGGCGCGCATGAAAGCGCAGATGAGTTCGGAGGATAAGCGAACCTATGCCAATGTGGTGCTCGATAATAGTGGGGATTTAGGCGCTTTATTTGAAGCCGTAGACGATTGCATCGAAAGGATAAAAAAGGATATTGAATGTGAGCCGTGAAAACAATGTGAATACAAGGAAGAAAGGACGCGCGGTATTGGCGGTGGTTCTTCTTCTTGTGGTGCTTGCGGCCGCATATGTTTTTCGGCCCACGCTTGAAAGATTATACTTCAAGCTTGACTATGAGGAAGCTATAATCTTGTATTCCCAACAATACGAATTAGACGAATATCTCGTTGCGGCGGTTATCCACACCGAAAGCGGTAATGATTCAAACGCTTTAAGCCATGCAGGTGCTATGGGATTAATGCAGATCATGCCATCAACTGGTGAGTGGATAGCGCAGAAGAATGATGAACCATTAATGGCAAAGGATGATTTGTACGACCCCGACAGGAATATCCGCTATGGATGTTGGTATTTACGCTTCCTCTTCGATAAATTCGGCGATGACAATCTCTCCCTCGTGCTTGCGGCCTATAATGCCGGACCGGGTAGAGTGGACGAATGGCTCACCAACGACGAAGTGTCGGAAAACGGAAAGCTCGTGAACATCCCCTATAAAGAAACAAAGGACTATGTGAAAAAGGTGCAACTTGCATATGAAAAGTATGAGGAACTTTACCCGTCGATCGGATAAAGAAACTAAAACGAATTCTAATAAGGCGATGATAGCACTATTATTGTGTGTAACGCTGTTGTTTTCGGCATGTGCGCAGGAGCCTGTCGACGAGGCAATTCCAACCGCCACACCCGAGCCCACACCAACTCCCGCTCCACTGCCTGCCGATGGGGGACAACTAAAGATACCCATGCCCGTTAACCCCTTCGTGCTCGATGATAGTACCGATGATTCAAATGACGATAATTCGGACGAGCCGATCGAAGGCGACGATGTCGTGCAACCATTAGCCGCGCAAAACGGGATAGGGCTTGTGCCGCTCACTGTGAATACAACCGAGATGCGCGATGTATGCTCCTTGATAACCGAACCACTGCTTCGAGCGGATGCGAACAATCGCCTTACGCCGAGCCTTGCCGAGCTTTGGAGCGTGGACGACAGCGGCTTTACATGGACGCTCAAACTAAGAAGCGGCGTAAACTGGCATGATGGTAATGGCACACTTGACGTTAGTGATGTAGTGTATACGATGAACATGATACTAGACTTGGGTGTGGACAGCTATTATTTTGACACGTTGAATAAAGCCGTTGAGTCCTTCGTTGCCACCGATGAATCAACCCTTACGGTGACTATGAAAACCAAGGGTATATCGGGATTGTATGCGCTTACTTTCCCTGTGATTCGCGAAGGTAGCGGCGGTGATTCGACGATAGTTGGCACAGGTCCGTACGCGATGGATAGCTATGTTGATGCTAGCTCGGGGCAAACCCTTGATCTTGTGGCGAATGAAGCGTGGTGGAAGGAAAGCCCTTACATCACATCGGTGAGGTGTTTTTCGCGTGAGAGCAACAGTGTCGCACTTGACGGTGTTGAAGCAGGGCTATTAAATTTCGTGCCAACCGATAATGTGGCATCCGGGCGATATCGAGAAGAAGGATTCTCCGAAACCACCGATATACCCACCGAGGATGCGGAAGTGCTTATAACCAATCACAACAATCCAATTTTGATGGACTTGAATGTGAGAAAGGCGATTGCCGTAGCGATAAATCGAAGCGAGATCGTATCGAATGTGTATATGAATAAGGCGAGCATATGCGATGTTCCCGTGCCGACCAATAGTTTCCTTTACTCGGCCGAATCAAAGATATACGACTACTCACCATCGACAGCAGAAACGCTTTTAACCGAGGCCGGGTATATCGATGTGGATTCAAACGGCGTTAGAGAAAAAGGGAGCACGTCGCTATCGCTCACTATACTGGTGAACGACAGCACAGAGAATACCTATAGGAAGAGCGCGGCCGAGCTCATCGCGGCTCAACTTCGCGAGGTTGGGTTTGATATAACCGTTGTATCCGCGCGGTACTCTATCTCCGATGGCGAGTCTGAGTATTTAAAGCTTCTTGAAACGGGTGCGTTTGACCTTGCGCTCGTCGGCTATAACATGCCCATCGACGGGGATCTTTCCGCGGCGATAAGAACGGGCGGTGAAAGGAACTATGGTGATTTTTCGAGCTCCGGCATCGACACAGCGCTCATAAATGTACAAAATGCGCTCGATGAAACTACCATGCGCGAAGAGCATGCGAAGCTACAGAAGATGTTCGTGGATGAACTTCCGTTTATAATGCTCTACTTCCGTGTCGATAGCATTGTGTACGGCGCGGACATACAGGGAATATCGGATATTCGTAGTTTAGACGTATTTAGGACAGTTGAAAGATGGTACATGAATACAGCAGAGTGATGTTGTTTTCACGATGCATTCCACACAGCTATTTCGTAAAAAGCAATGCGGTAAAGTTGCAGGAATAATATTTTTCGGCACGCCAACGGAATAAAAAACATGTTCCGGTTTCCTATTGCGATTTTTTCTGTTATAATTGATTTACATTGTTTAAGGAGAATTTTATGCTTGAGACCATAATTGTTGCATTTTTTCTTGCGGCGGACCAAATCACCAAATATTTGAGTGAGCTTTATCTTTCGCCGCTCGGGAGCACATATCCGCTGTGGGATGGCGTATTCCACTTCACAAGCGCACACAACACCGGTGCGGCATTCGGGATACTTGCAGGCGCGCAGGTTTTTTTCTTGGTTGCTACGTCGATTTGTTGCGCGGTGATCGTGTATGTTCTTGTGAAACATAGGCCGAAGTTGCATTTGCTTATCCGTATCGCGCTCGCGCTCGTTCTCGCGGGAGCGATAGGCAATTTTATTGATCGTATGTTGTTCGGGTATGTACGTGACATGCTTGATTTCAGGCTTATCAATTTTGCGATATTCAACGTGGCGGACAGTGCCGTATGCATCGGAGTGGGTTTATTATTGCTCGATCTATTGTTCCTTCCCAAGGGTAAGGCGCTCATGAACGAGCTTGATGCCGCCTTCGAGCCTAAGAGCAAGAAAAAGAAAAAAAGCAAGGAAGAGCTCGCAACCGAGCAGCAGATGGCCGGCATAGAGGAGCATGTGCGGCATATCATGAAGGGGACTCCCATCGAAGAGGATGAAAAAAAAGCCCCGGTATTGGATAATGAGGACGATGATTCCGATGACTAATGATAACATGCGCGATGATATCGAAAGCTTGAACTTTATAGTTGAGCAATCGGGAGTGAGGCTGGACGTGTTCTTGAGCTCCACTTCCGGTTTAAGTCGCAACCAGGTTCAACGATTGATAGCCGATGGCGGCACAAGCGTTAACTCGGTAGCGCGCAGGGCTAACCATAAGTTGAGTGCCGGTGATGAGGTCAGTATAACCATACCGCCACCCGAGGATTACGATGTCCTGCCCGAGAACATACCATTGCCTATCGTGTACGAGGATGCCGACATCGTTATCGTAAACAAGCCAAAGGGCATGGTGGTGCATCCTGCCGTCGGCAATCAAACGGGGACTATGGTGCACGCGTTGCTTTTTCACGTTAAAGATTTAAGCGGCGTGGGTGGAATGCTTAGGCCCGGTATAGTGCATCGCATTGACAAGTATACATCGGGTTTACTCGTGGTTGCCAAGAACGACATGGCGCATGCATCCTTGAGCGCGCAGATAAAGGCGCACACCGCATCCAGGCGGTATTTAGCGATAGTTGATGGGAACATCAAGGCGGACAGTGGAACCGTGAACGAGCCCATAGGCCGACATCCCACCGACAGGAAGCGCATGGCGATAGTTCAAGGCGGTCGTCCGTCCGTGACGCATTTCAGGGTGCTCGAGCGTTTTTCGCAGTACACGCTCATCGAAGCGCGGCTTGAGACCGGGCGCACGCATCAGATTCGTGTGCACATGCATCACATCAAGCATCCCGTGTCCGGCGATACCGTGTACGGCGGCGAAAGGCCGAAGGTCGGCTTGCACTCTCAGGCGCTCCATGCATGGCGGCTCGAGCTCACGCATCCGCGTACCGGCGAGCGTATGGCGTTCTTCGCGCCTTTGCCCGAGGAGATGCACAAGGCGCTTTCCAAGCTCGGCTGGGACGGTGAAGCTATCTGGGAACGCGAGTGGGAGTAACGACGCTTACGTGGGGAATACGCGACGCATACACGGGGCTCTGCCCCGTACCCCGCCAAGGGATTTTCATCCCTTGGATCCCTTTTCCGAGCCGCTTCACGGCTCGGGGGGAGGGATAAAGCCGAGATTGGGATGTCGCCTT
>CAYJPI010000173.1:0-5777 GCA_964372005.1 uncultured Oscillospiraceae bacterium
GGTTTCGTGCGCCACTTCACCCGAGCAAGCGCAAGACGAGGTTTCATGCTCCGCTTCACCCGAGCAACCGCAAGAAGAAGCGGGAGCGGAAAATGCAATATCGTCATTCTTGCAAAATACATTAGTTGCGATGCCTGCAATAATCCCGGATATAAATGCGGCCACGGCTCGATATACCGCGAAAAGAGGCCCCATCAAGCCATATGTGGCGATTAAGCTATCGACCCCGGTTTGTGGAGTTGATGTTAAAAAGCTTACTACCGCCCCCTTCGATGCCCCACTTTTACCAAGATACAGCGCCGTCGGTACAACGCCGCATGAGCACAGTGGCAAGGGAACACCCAAAACCGACGCTTTCACGACAGATGATGTAGACTTTTTGCCGATGTGCTTGAGTATCGCATCCTTGTTTACAAAAGCGTGCAGTAGCCCGGTAAAGAGCAAACCTATAACGATGTAGAAGGACATATCGACGAACAATTCCCAAAGATTATGTAAATATTCCATGCTTACCTCCTATGATTCAGGTGACTTAGGCCAATGCTTAAAATATCGTGGATGTGGCGATCATCCAAACTGTAGAAGATATTGTTTTTATCTCTGCGTATCTTCACGATATTGTTGAGCTTCAAAAGTTTCAACTGGTTAGATACCCTCGGCTGTGAAATGTCCAGCAAAAGCGCTAAATCCTTAACGCAAATTTCATTGTGTAGCATCGCAAGCAAAATTTTGATGCGTATGGGTTCGCTGAAGGTTTTGAAGAAAAAAGCCATGTTTTCCGATATTTCTTCGTCCGAAATAAGTTTGACTACATTCTCGGGTGTATTACAACAAAGTTCACTCATCTACTCACCTCGTATAATAACTATATCATGATTTAATGATATAGTTATTATATCTTGAGCTTACATTTCTGTCAATATCTTTTTTGATGCTTATGCCGGTACCTGTGCAAAATCACACCGCAAAAATATTTTAGTTGCCCCCTTGACATATGCTTTGTAGTGTCGTATCATGATTGTACCAAACGGTCGGTACAGAAAGGAAGTGGCGCAAATGCAGGAAAAAACCGCCGATAAAATTCTATCATCAATGTATGATCTTATTGCTGAAATTGGATACGAAAAAGCATCCATCAATAAGATATGTAGCAACATTGGCATTACGAAATCTTCTTTCTATCATTTTTATGAATCGAAAGAAGCGGCGTTTTTGGAGCTTATAAGCACAACAGTCAATGGTGGTTCGCTTGATTTTTGGGATGAACTTTTTGATGCTAAGGATGCAAGTACGTATGAGAAGAAAATGTTTGAAATTGCTATAAGCACCTTATCGGCCTACGAAGATGACAGTAAATGGAGGAAGGTGTATGCAGAAATCACATTGCAGAGCGAACGCATCGCCGGTATAACAAACATAATCTCCCTGAGCGACAGTAAGCGGCTGGATGAGTTGCATGAAATTTTGAAGCATGGCTTGAAAGTACGTGCATTTTCAAGCGAGTTTGATGCAAAGCTCAATGCCGAAATACTATATTCGTTATACTTAGGGCTTGATAGCGCAATACTTTATGATACACCCATAAGGGCTAAAGATGTACTGTTTGCAGTACTTGAAAGGATGTTTAAACTATAAATGACAAATGCAGATTACGGCACGATGCCAATAAAAAAACTGATTCTTCGCCTCGCTATACCGAGCATCATCACTATGCTCGTCGGGTCGCTCAACATGGTGGTGGATGGAATATTCATGGGCAATTTCATCGGAAGTGATGCGCTGGCGGCCGTAAACTTGGTTATGCCCATAGCGATGATAGCGTTCTCGTTGATGGACATGGTGGGAATTGGCTCGTCGGTAAGGATTTCGGTGCTCCTGGGCGAAGGCAAGGAGGACGAAGCCTCGCGCATATTCACTGCGAGCAGTATTTTGATTTTTATAATAAGCCTGATTTTAACTGCGCTATCTTTAATCTTTGGTGAAACGCTAATCCGCGGGTTCATCGATGATGAAAATTTAGCCAATCTTGCTTATGATTATGTTCGTGTGTTCATTTGGGGGCTGCCCATCATCGCTCCGCTCTATGCATTCGATAATTATTTGACGGTATGCGGCAAGGTGAACAGGAGCATGTACGTTAATATAACGGTTTCGGCTGTGAATATAGCCCTAAATACCATATTTATCGGCGTTTTGGGGCTTGGCATATCTTATGCGGCTCTTGCAAGCGTAATCGGTATGGGAATAGGCTCGCTCATACTTATATGCTCCTTTTTGGGAAAGAAATTGCCACTTAAATTTACGAAGCCAAAAGTATCTTTTAAGGACATGGGGATGGTTATATTCAATGGAAGCTCTGAGTTTTTTGGCAATATCTCGGGCTCGGTTATGGCAATCGTCACCAATGCAATTATGATGTATTTCGCCGGCGCAAACGGTGTTGCGGCCATATCGGTGGTTACCTACATCGAAATGTTGCTTATGCCGGTGCTTGCAGGAATAATAGTATCCACACAGCCGGCTGTAAGCTATAATTTCGGTGCGAAAAACTACGCTCGCACCAAGGAAATCTTTACATTTGTGAGCATAATTTCTGCAATCATATGTGCGATTTCGGTTGCTATAATGTTCATCTTCCCTGATTTCTTGGTTTCGCTTTTTTCAAGTGACGGTGATGTGCTAATGCGTGAGATAGCTCGCACGGGTCTACTCCTATATGCTCCCTCGTACTTGTTTGCCTGGTTCAACTTTTCTGTCAGCAGTTTACTTACCGCCTTTGAAAAGGCAAAGGAATCGGTTATACTAACGCTTCTCGAGAGTGTGATTTTCCCGTTGATATTCTTTGCGGTATTTGCCTTTTCAATTGGCAGGGATGGAATATTCTTAGCGCAAAGCGTAAGTGCGCTGGCTACGTTTTTTGTTGCACTGAGGATGTTCAAAAAGATTACGGTATTAAAAAACTTGTAATATTGCGAATGTGGTAGGGGAGAGCATTGCTAATCACCTTCAAGGCTTGTAGACGCACTACCTTGAAGGTGGCATTGCTCTCCCTTTGTGCTATTTCAAATTAAACATCGAGCGCACAACATTATCCATCGCTTTATCGGGTAAAATGTTGCTCATAGTGATAGCGGCCTTACAATCCGTGCCGACGGTATACCTCGCCTTGGGATTTTCGGAATTTGTGGCCTTCAATATCGCTTTTACCACGGGCTCGGCGCCGGGGGCTTTCACATAATTACTTTTGAATGCCTCTACGAAGTTCGCTACATTTTGCTTATACTCATCGGGATGTTCGACGGTGGTGATTTGTTTCAGCGCAACATCCAAAAACTCGGTTTTCATCGCGCCCGGTTCGATTAGAGCGACCTTTATACCAAAGCCTTTCACCTCCGCGCGAAGGGCATCGCTAAGGGCTTCAACTGCATGCTTAGATGCGCCATACCACCCGATCATGGGCGCGCCTGCACGCCCCACCACCGATGACATGTTGATGATAGTGCCGCTCTTTTGCTTTCTCATGTGCGGCAAAACAGCCTTTGTAACGCGCGCAAGTCCGAATACGTTCACATCGAACTGGCGCTGTGCCTCTTCCAATGAAACGGCCTCTACCATGCCATAGCCGCCATAGCCTGCGTTGTTCACAAGCACATCAATGCGGCCTTGCGCCTTTATAATTTCGTCGATTACAAAATTCACATCATCATCGAGCGTTACATCCATCTTAAAGGTTTTTGCGCCCAAGTCAGATAAATCATTCATTTTATCCAAGCGCCTTGCACCGGCATATACCGTATGCCCCTGTTTCAAAAGTTCCACTACAGCAAGATGTCCAAAGCCCGCACTCGCCCCGGTGATCAATATAACTTTTCCCATATAAATTAAACTGTGTTTGTTTATTGAGTGACATCATGTTATTTTGCATATGTTTCGCGAGTGGATTATGCCCTATGATGCTTAATCCACCCGTGCTACAGTGAATCATATTACGTAACCGCGTTTACGCATCATGGTGAGGGAAGCTGCATCCTAATTGAAAATTCGGGGTATATACTTACATTAAGCGTGCCGCCGGCCTCTTCAACGCGCGTTCTTATTCCGAATAGTCCGCCGCCTTCAACCAAATCACCGCTCGGGCATCTCCCATTGTTTTTTATCTCAATAAGATAACATTGCTCAGCTCGCTCCACATTAACCGCAACATTGGTTGCCCCCGCGTGGCGAATTGCATTCGTACATGCTTCCCTAAGCGCAAAAAGCAACAAAAATGCGATGGAATTCTCGCGTGGTAATTCGGGGGTTAGCGCTATATCTAAACCTACTTCCCCAAAAAAGTCCACCATTTCCGCAAAGAAAAGCTGTGCGTTCTTTTGATGCTGTCCCTTAATTTGCGCAATCGCCTCATGGGAGTGAGCGATAAGTTCATTGTAGCGCGATGTGTTTTCGCTTTGGGTTAGCCTTTGCATGGCCGTTAACTGTTGCCCGAGCACATCATGCACTTGGGAACGAATGCGTAGGTATTCTCGCTCTTTTTTCACGGCTTTCATCGTTTCGGCAAGCTTTGCGGTTTCCACGGCTTCCTTTGCGAGCTCTTCTTGTTCGTGCTCCAAAGTCTTTAATACGAGATTTCTTTTTGTGGCATCTATCGCGGTGATTTCGACATAGTTTAAGCCATTTACCCTAAACTTTCTTCTCGCAAAGCGCCATGCCTCGCTTTCGGCACGGATCAGCACATCATCGTCAATCCACTGGCAATCGGCCCGGCAAGCATCGCCGCATGAAAGCTTCTCCCATAGGTGGATGCCATTCTTAAGCTCTGCACCTAAGAATTTAAGCATTAGCGACTGCATCTTCCGATTGACAAGGTATATATACCCATCATCGCCGCAAAACAAAATGCCGGTGGGCAAATTATCGAGACCTATTTGAATGGAGGCTGTGGAAAGCTCCTCCTTCTGCCTTGCATTTTCTGTGGATATCATGAAGTAGCCGCGCAATAGTAGTGCCATAGTTCCTATAACCCAAAGGATATGGTACGAAATGCCAAGCGTAGCAGCTAAAACGGGCTGTGAAACAAAAACACAGCATATGGCCGAAACCCTTTGCCTCTTTTTATCGGACGATGAAAGGGCAAATGCGATAATAACCCCAAACCCCAAAATAAGCAATGCATTCTCCACCGGTGCGTTCGAGATTATTCCATTGGCGCGATGCCCATACACCGTGGCAGGAACCAAAACGAGTATACCCATGTAAATAAGCAAAAGCACTTCGCTAAAAAAGCTGCGATTTCTGCGCCTATCGTAGTGGAAAGCGCGCTTTGCGATATAAATGCCTTGCACGGCAAATGCGATCAAAGCAACTACGAAAAATATACCCAATTGTATATAGGGCAAGAAGTAAAAGTGCATCATAAGCCTACCTCCGAATCGTCACGCAGGAGATAAACTTCCGTTTCCTCCCACGGCTTTGCAAGGAAGGTTGCCATATCCTTGTGCAAAGAAGAGATAAGCGCCTGCTGTTTTGCTTGCGAAAAAAGCGGGATATCCCCTGTGATGGATAAAATAACGTGCCCATCCTCCTCATAGATTTGTATAAGCAGTGAATGAGCATTTATTGAAATCGCCTCTTCAATTGCTTTTGTACAAAGGGTGTACATTGAAACGATATGCGAGCTAGGAATATCCAATACTGTACGAGAACTCACCGTTATAGCGATGCCTATGGCAGAACTATAGCTGGCAAGCTCATTGAGTGAGGCAAGTAAAATGGATACT
>CAYJPI010000174.1:0-2986 GCA_964372005.1 uncultured Oscillospiraceae bacterium
TTTTCTATTATACCTGTTCGACTATTTGTTGTACAGATAAGTATAGCCGATGCCACCTATATTGATATTACTTACAAGGAGGATGTTATACCGACGGAACAATTTGTTGCAATAGTTAAAGAGGCGTTTAATAAAAACCAATTTAATTTGACAGTGGAGGTAAAAGAATTATGAAATTACACCCCATAGAAATAGTGTCACCCTACCAGGTGGACAACGTCCCATTATGATATACGGACGCAAACCCACGGAAATCACAGATTTCTGGGACTTCATCAAGGAGTGATGTGTTTGGCCTTACGGCACAAACACCACCGTGCAATTACAAGCGACCACAAATACATTGTGGGATTATGTAGCTTGCATTTTTCGGAAGGTAACATAGGCGAAGATTATAACGTATTTTTCCAACATGAGGAGATTGGAAAGGTGAATTATATGGGCTGGCATTGCGAGCTTGAACAAAGAATGTAAGAAGCTATTAAGGATGCGGAAATGAAAGCATTTGAGGAACATGGGATAGTGTAGGGTAAATGTGAAGGTAGAGAGCTAAAAGACGAGGATTGGCGCGATAAGCATGCGAGAGCGCCCCCCCCTGCTTGATTTTACGATGCAAGAAAAATCAAGCAGGGGGCATTTATTTGAAACCAACCACCATCCCCCTGCGTCTAATATATAAAAGAAAGGGGTGTTTACTATGAAGAAAACAGTCTTGTTACTTGGCATAATTTTGTGCATTCTCTCATTTATCGCTTGTTCACCAACAGAAAACGGAGGCCTTTTTGTCGGGGTGGAGACCGATTATCCTGCCGCGATTATGGTGGAAGAGTCCGAACAGTCACAGAAAACTGAGGTTCAAACACAAGATGTCACAGCCCAAGCACAGGTTATAGACATGGAAAACGGTTTGATCGTCATGGGTTTGGATGCCCACTTGCAAGGGCTTTGTACGGTCGATATCGGGGATATTGTGCTAAACGAGGACATAACGGCAGGTGACATCATCGCGATCACTTGGGGCGGCGCAATCGCTGAAAGCTACCCGGCACAGATCGGACATGTCACAAATATCGAGTTGATCGAGGATCGCGCCGACCTCCTCGGGGTGTACCGAGAAGCCTTCATGGAAGTGCGCACCGCCGACCCCGGTCTTGATGGTGATGCACAGCACATCGCCATCGACCTCACCGACGCCATCAACCTCAATTATGCCGAGAAAGACGCGCTCATTTATCTCATCTCCACCGACATCGGTACGTCCGCGAATGTCTATCAATCCACATTTGAGGAGCTCGAAAGCGAAGGGCTAATTACCTCGGATGGTAGTTTCAAGCAATTTGACGATGGGGTGCTGTACACCATCGAAGTCATGGAGTTTACGGGTGATGAGCAGATGTCGGACTTCACGTTCAACATCATGAAATGGCGCTCATCACTCGGCGCATATGGCATGGACAATTGTAAAGCGCGAATTTCCGGCGGCGTTTATGAGTGGGATAATGGTGGGATTTGGATTTCATAGGGAAGAAGTCACAAGAAAGGGATAGCTTTTGCTTGCTATCCCTTTGCGTATGGACAAAAATAATAATTAAATGCAGCTTACATACTCATTCCACGCTTCCGCCGACCTTTCGTATTATTTCTCCGGTGGCGTGTGATGTATGGTGGTCATCACCGCAGGGGATGACATTGCACATTGATGAAATGTCGAAAATCTAAGGATTTTCGACGAGCGTAGGTTTGAGATAAAGTCAAGTTAAACGTGTCGGGGGTTGAACCCTCACTAAACCTTCTTCTTTCGCGGCTTAGGTATGGGCGTAATCTCCTCAAGCACTATAACGACCGCTTGTGCAAGCTTGCGATTTTCAATATCTAAAACATAGTGCACCTTTGCGCCGTTGTAGGGAACACCCGTTTCGCAGTTCGGCAAAACAGGGGTGGTTTCGGGCTTGATTTTTGCGTAAACCGTGTCATCGCACACGAGAAGTACGGGTTTGTCGTTCACATAAATCATGTACTCCCCAAACATTTTCTTATATCTAACCGACCCCGCGCCCGATATTTGCTCGCAAACAAACTTCACATATTCAACCGAACTCGCCATAATCTTCTCCTTAATTCAATGCAATATATATGTTGATATCCGCATTTTCCCAGTCTGAATTTAGGTATTCTTCAAAATCGCCGGTGAATCTCCTATCTAATTCTATCTTCCAAATCTCGCCCCAAGCCTGCTTAACTGCTTCCACCATATTCCCATGTATAGAAAATTTGGCATATTTCCCGCCCGGGATAATCTTGGTAACAAGCTCCGGATTTTCGCTTTTGCTGACCTCGTTGCCTGCGCTCGCTGTGTAGCCGCCATCCTCCGAATAGTCGGAATACAGCCCGATCGCATAGGGATTGACCTTGTTCTTGATGCTCTCGTGAATGCCCGTTTGGTACAATTCCGTCCAAAGTGCGGAAATTTTGCTTCCCATAACGGGATCGCTGTTCGATGTTTCAACGCTCACGCCAACAACAATTTTGCTCTCCAACTGTACGATTTCGTATTGCATAATGCTTACCTTCTTTCAAGTTTAATGGTATCAGTGTATCACAACAAACCTGACAACTATACGTCATGTTATGAATAAAACTCCAACATTTTTAGCAAGTCTTTTTTGACGCGATCCCTAACATATGAAGGCTCTAAGACCTCGCATTCCGTCCCGAATGTCGCGATATAGGAGAATAACCAGCTGTCATTTTTTGGATAGCGTATGTGCGCGATGAACGATCCGTCCGACTGCTTTTCAAAACGCTCGAACTCATCATAAACGCGATAGCTTGCCTTTTGCGATATTTTAAGCGTCAAATCAACATACTCATCGTCCGTGATTATGCTTTGATTGAGCACGGGTTCGAGTTGTATTCTGTCAAAAATCGTTTCGGTTATTGTGAGATCGTTTATCCGGGACAGCTTGAAAAATCGAAAATCATTGCG
>CAYJPI010000174.1:3027-5772 GCA_964372005.1 uncultured Oscillospiraceae bacterium
CAATACCCGTAAAGATACCGCGCCATCCCCTTAAAGCAAAGACGAAGCGGCTCAACCTCACGCGAGGTCGCATCGCCACTCACGCTTGCATAATTGAACTGTACAGTATGCTTAGCCAAAACCGCGGACTTTAGGGTGTAAAATATAGCTGATTCCCTATCGTCATTATACCAAAGTGAAAAATCTACCTCGAGCCAATCCGCATCGCCTTTGCCGAACATCGAGCTTAACTTGGCAAGCGCGGAGGGCGACGCACCGATATTCACCGCCGATACCGCGTGTAACGATGCAAGAATTTCCTGCTTTTCTTCATCGGTGAGCACAGCTTTATTTAGGACGAAATCCGGCATCAACCGAATACCGCCACCCTTGCCTTTGCTCATATAGATCGGCACACCGGCTGTCGAAAGAGTATCGACATCGCGATATATCGTGCGCACGGATACCTCCAGTTTTTCGGCAAGCTCGGGGGCGGTTACTGTCTGCTTGTCGAGTAGTGCATATATTATCGCGAATAATCTGTCGTGTTTCATATTTATAGCCTCCTATGAATTAATTATAGCATATAAACATGACAACACAATGGCAAGTTATGGACTGCTTTATAACTTTACCGATTCATTAAACAATCGCTTTTCTATGATCAGTGATCTTGACTTTATCGCCATCGCAAGCGACAGTATTTATGCGATAATGATGAAACTTCATACATACATCACATTGATTAAGATCGCGGCAGCTTCAGAGGGCAAAATAAAATCTGTGCATTGCGCAAGCTATACTTCTCTTTGGCTGACACAAACAGAATATATAAACGACAGTCCCAAATATCTTACATGAAGCTTGAACGGCTATAAAATAAATTCCACCCTCGCCCGTTGCGGAATCCACTAAGAACTTACTTTTACTATTTTATTAAAAAACATCCTTACCCCCTATACACCCCCCAAAATATTGTGATACAATGAAAATGTCTACAGCTACAAGCTGCGGAAAAAGGGGAAACATGGGGAAGGGGATTGACTATATGCACAAAACCTGCATAATTGAACGCAGAACGAGTATAGTTCTGTCTGTTTGTCATGTCAACCTTTATTTAGAAAAAATATGCACAAAACAAAGGGCTATCGCTATGCCATCTCGGGATTTAGCGGCGGTCTTTTTGCATTTCTCTTCCTTGTTTTTGACGGATAAAATTAGCGGACGAACCGTCTTGATATAAAAAAATTACAGGAGGTCTTATGAAAAAGACAAAATTAACAAACAAAATTTTATCGGGTGTGCTTGTACTTTGTATGATGATGAGCATCGTGCCGACTTCTGCCTTTGCGACGGAGGGTGCGAAGCCCGACGATACCGAGGTAATCACGGCGATTGCCTCACCCGAAACAACTGAGCAAGAAATAACCGTGGGCAGTGCGGACTTACCGACACTTCCTACCGAACTTTCGGCTACTCTTACCACCACAATATGGAAAGAAGTACCGGCCACAAATGCCACTCCATCAAACAGCACCGAGTGGCGAGACGAAACCACCACAGCGGATATACCCGTGGCAGTGGAATGGACTTTGCCCGAGGGCGAGACTTTTTCTAAGGAAGATGAAAAAACCTTTACCTACACGGCGAAAATTACAGGGGATACATATACCGTTTCTCCCGATATTGTTATGCCTACCTTTAAAGTAAATGTCGTGGCACTGCCTGCGCCTGCAGCAAAAAATGAAATCTCGGCATTTGCAGAGCCTGATGATATAGAGCTTGCAGTGAGCGATACACGCACCGAGCAAGAAATTATCGCAACATTCCCTAAATCTGTTTCGGCAACAGTGGATGGCACGGAAAACACCGCAGTGCCCGTCACGGCATGGGATTTAGTGTATGCAAACACAGGTGGCACATTTAGCACCTCTTCCGAGGGTGAATTTTATTATGAACCTACCCTTGCTGAAGGCTATACTGTTTTAAACACGGCTATTTTGCCCAACCAGCTTGTGAGGGTGGGTGAGCTTACACATGCACCACAACTGACGGCAGGCGCGGGCGCGGAAAGTTTTAGCTTTCAAGTAATCGTAACGGACGATGGAGATAACAGCACCACCGACGATTTTGACTTCTCTATCCCCCTTTCGGGCGCTTCGGGAAAGGATACACAGAGTCTATACAATTACAACAAACCCTACAACTGGAGCATAAGCTGGGGAGATAAGACAACCGAAGTTTGGTACAACGGTGTTAATGAACCAAGTGGCAGTGCAAATTTGGGCAACGCAAATGCACTTGATTCTGAAGGCATAAAACACACATACACAGCCGCCGGCACCTACACCATCACCATCACCAATAATGCAACAAATGAGGATACTACTGCCAACAACGATGCGTGGCTGGCGGCCTTTGGGTTTGCTCCGAGTGTTGTTGGAGCCAATAATCAGAAAAACAAAGAAAAGGTAACCGCCATCATTTCGGGCTTCACCCCCCTGATGACGCGCACACAGGCGCAGATACCAAGCGACACAGCGCAGATACACTACGAATGGGCAGATGCCTTTAATGGGTGCACAAATTTAACAACCATCGGCTCCGGCTTTTCTTCCGGCTGGGAATCGGTCAAGGAAATCGGAAATAATTTTGCTTCCAGTATGTTTAACGGTTGCACCTCTCTTGAAAGCATGGGAAGTGCTTTTACCATGCCATCGTCACCCGTACTTGAAACAATAGGAGCTTATTTTGCCAGCCAGATGT
>CAYJPI010000175.1:0-5423 GCA_964372005.1 uncultured Oscillospiraceae bacterium
CAAGCCTTTTGTGTATTTTTCTGGTTTTTTTAGGGCGACTCATAATATACCACACTAGTATTTTGGTGCAAAAAAAACCATTTGACTTTATTGATTTCATTTTATATAATCTCAAGTATAGTCTAAATCATCCTGAAATACTGTGTTTTTTACAACTACTATTTTTTCTCACATTTAAGAAATTCGGTTGAAATATACCACATTGAAAGGATGAAACCCATGAACAAATACTATCTTGACTTTCGCGAAAGAGTCCTATTTGCTGATTCTGCGGGCGATTTTTTTGGCGCATGCAAAGATATTGAAGAGGCTTTAATCCAAAAGGGTGCAACGTCTGCCGAAATTGCTGCGCAAACCGCAGGAGATTTGGCAATCGACCTGTGTTCCTACCTTACACAGTGGAAGCTCATGCCAATGGTTAAGGACGGGATTCTCTCGAACGCGGATATATCAAAGGCATCCGATACTTTCATGAGCATCGCCGAAAAATTCGGCGCCGACATTCAATCAATCAAAGATGAAATACAATCCATTCAAAACAGCACCATGCGTAAAATGAGCATAATGGAGGACGAAGGAGACTTCGCCACACTTTGGGGACATGATTATGCTTCGGGCGCAACATTTTCACTGCGTCGCGGTGCGCATTGGGTTACCAACAATCCTTGTAAAGTTACTTGCTTCCAAAACGATTTCCCCGACAAATACGAGGCTCTTGTTCGCAGTGTAAAGAAGGAAAATCCTAAAGCTAGCATCGAAGATCTCGTTTCACTTGTTTTCGTTCGCCTGTGCGGTTACAGCGCTTATGAATTGCGTCCGATATTCAAAGCAACAAACGGCAACTTCGGCTTCGTATGCATGCAAACAAATCCTTTTAACATTCCACAAGACAATGCATCGGACATGATGATTGAGCAAGTTGAATTCTATAACAAGGAACTATGCCGCGAGCTTGGCGTTGATGTTGCAAACGTTGTATACAAGTTGCCGGCTGTAACACATGGTTTGCGAGCCGCACAAGTTTTGCGCGACAGAGGATATCGCCTTTGCCTTACACTTAACTTTACCGTTTCACAACATGAACGCTTTGCGAAAATTCTACATGAAAGCGACAATCAACATTATGTCGTTCTCATGGGGGGACTTCTTGACGACAAAGTTAACCTCGACTTGCAAGCCGCCGGACTTCCTAAAGACGAAGCAACGCATGTAAGCCGCCATGCCGCACAAGCTGTTATCCGCAAATCATATGCGAACTTGAAGGAAAAAGGCTATGGTGAAAATGTATCCATTATGACTGCGGCTGTTCGCGGCGAATGGGCAATTCAGAATTCCATGGCGAAGGAAAAGCCCGCAATTCTCATAACAACACTCGAGGATAAGATTGCACAGTTTGATGCTTCAGGCAGTGCAATTGAAAGCAACATCGATACCCCTGTCGATCCTGCAATATTGGAAACGCTCAAAAAGAGCAAAGTCTTTAATCAAGCATACGGTACAGTGGAGGAAAACACTTTTGATCTTGAAGATTTATACACCTTCCCCCCGTTTATGGCATTTTATGATCAATTCCGTGAAGCCTATCAAAGCATAACGGATTATACGAAATCACTTTAATTATCTATCGGTTGAAAGAGAGGAAAAGATTATGCAAGCAATGGAACAAGTAGCCGTTTTGGTTGAAAACGCGCGCAAAGCACAAGCAATCGTAGAAGGTTATAGCCAAGAACAGGTGGATGCACTTTGCAGAGCCATGGCAAAGGCGATCTTTGATAATGCGGAAGAGCTCGCAGATATGGCAGTGAAAGAAACCCGCATGGGCGTGTATGAAAATAAAGTTGCAAAGAACAAGGGTAAAGCCCGTGTTATTTGGAATGAATTGAAGGGTAAGAAGAGCGTTGGCGTTTTACGCGTTCTCGAGGATGAGGGACTTATCGAGGTAGCTAAGCCGATCGGCGTGGTTGGTGCGATTACACCTACCACGAACCCCATCGTAACACCGATGTGCAATGCAATGTTCGCCGTTAAGGGAAGAAACGCAATCGTTATTTGCCCACATCCGCGCGCTAAGGCATGCAGCACAAAAGCTGTTGAATACATGAATGAGGCAATCGCCGCCCTCGGCGCGCCGAAAGACCTCATTCAGATCATCGAAGAACCTTCGGTTGATCTTTCCGGCGCAGTTATGAAATCCTGCGATGTATGCATCTCCACAGGTGGCATGGGCATGGTTAAGGCCGCCTACGCATCGGGTAAGCCGGCCTTCGGCGTTGGTGCAGGCAATGTGCAGTGCATCATCGATGATGATGCGGATATATCCGAAGCTGTACCCAAAATTATCGACGGCCGCGTATTTGATAACGGAATCATTTGTTCGGGCGAACAAACCGCCATTATAAGCGCACCGCGATATGATGAAACCATCGCCAAGTTTAGCGAGAATGGCGCCTATTATATCGATACCCCTGCGGATGTTTCCAAGTTGCGCGACACTCTATTTATTAACGGAGTGATGAACAAGGATTGCGTGGGCATGTCAGCCGTTACAGTAGCTAAGATGGCGGGATTGGATGTGCATGAAGATACGCGCGTTCTTCTTGTCAAAGCGGATGGTTATGGTAAGGACGATCTTTTTTCCAAGGAAAAAATGTGCCCCGTTATCAGCACATATGCCTATACAAATTGGGATGAAGCCATCGCAATCGCAAATGCCAACCTTGAAGTGGAAGGCAAAGGCCACAGCGTCGCCATCCATTCAAACAACAAAGAGCATATCGAACGCGCGGCGATGCGCTTGCCGGTATCGCGCTTCCTTATCAACCAGATTTGCGCAACAATGAATGGCGGCAGCTTCTTCAATTCGCTTTCTGCCACGACAACCCTCGGTTGCGGATCTTGGGGCAATAATTCAATAAGTGAAAACCTTAGCTGGAAGCATTTATTCAATGTAAGCCGCATTGCATATGTTCGTCCGGGCAGCATTGCTCCCACAGATGAAGAAATTTGGGGGGAATAGTAGATGAAATTACCCGAATATAAAGCGAAAGCTCTCTTCGATGCTTGCGGCATTCAAACAATGCCCGGCATCGTTATAGATGATCTTTCTACAGCCGAAAAAATGCTCGCCGAGTCGGGATTAAAGTATCCCCTCGTTGTAAAGGCACAGGTTCAGGTTGGCGGACGTGGAAAAGCGGGCGGCATTCGCGTTGCAAAGGATGAAGCGGAAGCATTAAAGCACTGCAAGGACATGCTACACACCGAACTAAAGGGATATACCATAAACCAGCTTTTGCTCGTAGAGTTCGCGGAGCATGGCGCTGAATGGTATCTATCCGTCATGCTCGATAGATTGAGCAAGCGGACACAAATACTCTTCTGCGCCGACGGTGGCGTAGATATTGAAGAGACAGTTAAGAACAACCCCGAAAAAACGGTGGTTATTACACTTGATCCTTTCGTTGGAGTTGAAGAGTATCACGCAAGATATATGCTAAGCCGCGCTAATCAGCCTATGTCATTGCTCGGCGAGTTCTATGCGCTTCTCAAAAAGCTGGTGCATACTTTTTCCGCGCATGATTGCATGTTGGTAGAGATCAATCCGCTCATTCCCAATGCGGATGGTACATTTACCGCACTTGACGGAAAAGTGGATATCGATGATAGCGCACTATATCGCCAACAAGATATACTCGCGTATCGCGACGACCTCGAGCAGAACGAACTTGTAAAGCTCGCTCGTGCCCACGATTTTCTCTATATCCCCATGGACGAAGGTGCACCCATCGCCGTTACATCGAATGGTTCGGGCATGCTTATGAGTTGCATCGATCTTATTTGCAAGGAAGGTATGCAGGTTGCGGCCGCGCTTGACTTGGGTGGCGGCGCTACGGCAGAGCGTATACAAAAGGCGCTTACTATCCTTTTCTCCACACCGGGTGTGAAAGCCGTTCTCATCAACATATTCGGCGGTATAACACGATGCGACGAAGTTGCAAACGGCATTCGCTTAATGATGGAAGGCGCGGGCGATGACAAGATAATCATCGTGCGTATGGAGGGAACCAACAAGGAAGAGGGTCTTAGCACCGTACGTGCTATCAAGAATGGCGATATCGTATGCGTAGACGGTCTACGCGAGAGCATCGCGGCCCTATGCGAAAGGAGGGATCGTATATGAGCATACTTATCGATTCAAACACACGCTTAATCGTACAAGGCATCACAGGCCGAGAAGTCCGTTTCCATACCGAGCAAATGCTTGAATACGGCACGAATGTGGTTGCAGGCGTAACCCCCGGCAAGGGCGGCGAGAGTGTTTTCGATGTGCCCGTTTTTAACACCGTTCGTGAAGCAAAGGAAGCAACCGGAGCAAATGCCACGATACTCTTTGTGCCTGCACGCTTCGTAAAGAATTCTGTAAAAGAGGCGATCGATGCCGGAATCCCCTTAATATTCACAATATCGGAGCATGTTCCGGTGCATGATATGCTTTATTGCTATCATTTGGCACGCAAGGCTAATGTGCGCCTATTCGGGCCAAACTCATTCGGTGTTATTTCCCCGGGAAAATGCAAAGCCGGTTTCATGTCCCACAAGATTTTTTCTCAGGGACATGTGGGCGTAATGAGCCGTAGCGCAACAAATTGCTATGAAACGGTTCACATGCTTACAAAGCACGGAATCGGGCAGAGCACCTGCGTAGGAAATGGCGGAGACATGATTCCCGGCTCTACATTCCTCGATGTGCTTTCCGATTTTGAGAACGATTCGGATACACGCGCGCTCATCCTCATCGGCGAAATAGGCGGAAACGAGGAGGAGCTCGCAGCGGCATATATAAAGGAACATGTAACAAAACCCGTTATAGCGCTTGTGGCCGGCAAGAATGCACCCAAGGGGAAAAGCATGGGCCATGCAGGCGCGATAGTAGGTGCGGATGGCACGGGTAGCGCAGAAAACAAGGAGAAAGCACTGCGAGAAGCCGGTGTGCATATTGCAGAAAGCACCCAGCATATTGTAGATATTGCACTGTCATTGAAAGATGAATACAAGCTTTAGACGAAGCGTATATCGTGCTTTAGGAGTATATGCCAAAGCACAGAAAGGTAATGAATATGCAACTTGAACTCGGTTTCGGAAACGGCACACAAACAATCGATTGCGATGTGAAAAACATACTTCACATACTCGCACCCAATGACATGGAGCATCCCGTAAAGGGTGAAGCCGCGGTAGTTCGTGCTCTTCAAAATCCCGTGTCATCGAAGCCGCTTTGCGAAATCGTTAAGCCGGGCGAAAAAATCGCCATCATCACGAGCGATGTATCGCGCCCCATGCCGTCCTACGCGGTTATGCCTTCCTTGCTTTGCGAGCTTGAAAAAGCCGGGGTGAAGGATGAGGATATCACCATCGTGTTTGGGCTT
>CAYJPI010000175.1:5526-5760 GCA_964372005.1 uncultured Oscillospiraceae bacterium
GAAGCCATCGAAAGCAGACCGAAGCCGAAATGAAGAAGCTCGTCGGCGAGGAAGCATACTCGCGCGTTAAATGCGTGGACGGCGATCCCGAAGATTGCATTCGCCTCGGCACGACCTCGCGGGGAACTCCCGTCGACATCACGCGCATCGTTGCCGAAGCGGACAGGCGAATACTCCTCGGAAACATCGAATATCACTATTTCGCAGGATATAGCGGCGGCTACAAGGCGCTCA
>CAYJPI010000176.1:0-2363 GCA_964372005.1 uncultured Oscillospiraceae bacterium
ACCAACACCCCTTTTTAAGAATGTGATATAGGCAATATTGCTCGGAGGCTTTGCGGAAAAATGTTTGTGTCTTTCGCCTATAAGTGCTGATTTTGAATCATTTTCCAGTATAACGGGCAGCGAAAAAACCTTTTCAGCATATTCAACAGCGGGAATCATGCTCCACCTGAACTGTGCAACATAGCGCATTATCCCCTTTTCTACACTTCCTACACTGCTTATTCCAACGGCGCGGATATCCTCTGTTTCTATACCCGAGTCCTGCGCCATAGAATGCATGAGCTTTTTTGCGGAGTCAATGATGCAATAGTAGTCGGTTTCTTCGCCGGCCGGCATTTCCTTGTACGATAGTAGATTTAACAGCATATCGTATATAGCAAATTTTACCGTTCCCACATCTATGTGTATGCAAAAGCCGTAACTCGCATCTTTGCATACATTTAGCAAAACGGCCTTTCGGCCAACGGTGCTTGCGCTGGAAGAACCCTCCGTAATTAATCCGGCTTCTATTAGCTCGGTGCACAAACGCGTCATGCTCGTCGCGCTCATCCCTGTTTCCGCAGAAAGGTCAATGCGAGATATTCCTTGCTTTTGTCGAATAGTCTCGTACACGTTTAATATGTTGCGATATTTTATAGCCTTATTTCCCGATACTTCGTAACGCATCCTCAATACCTCCCCGGAGATTCATATAAATGATAACAATGAAATAAATTACACATAATGATCCCTTAATACATATTACCATTAAAGAAATAACGTATCAAGCCATGGGAGGAAAATGCGGATGTAGCGTGCCGAACAATATGTACAATGCCCGGCACGCATGGTTTACTCATCAAGATAGTGCAAACATTTTGCCAAGGTTCAGCATTAACGGGAACATGGCCGCATTTAGATTGCTTAGCGGAAGAACATCATCGCTTATATCTATGCCTATGGAGCGTATAGCCTTTTGGCGAGCCACTATGCGCTCATACACTTCAGGATATTCTGCCTTGAGTTCGGCACGGAGATCGGCATTGGCAACTATTACGGTGTCTTCGCAGATGGCCGTTCGGGTGGGACTGGAGTTCGAGGCAATAATATCCACTTGCATATATGCACCATTCGGTACTTTGTGAGGCGAGCCATCATATGATAAAGCATTAACCCATTCATCTTCACCGGTGAAATGCCCTGCATTAAGCTCCACGTTATATTCATCACCGCCGATGATGTTATGTACTGCCCAGTGCAAATCGTGTCCACTAACTCCAACTTTCAATGTTTCAAGCCAAGCACCCATGGCTTCGTAAAATTTTCCATAAAATGAAAAAAGCTTGTCTTTTAGGCCTTCGCCCATGGAGTTTTCGTCGTATGCGGCAACAGCCACACGCGAGGTGAGAGAGCCGCGTATCCCGTAACACGCACCTGCTACCGAGCCTAGCGTAAGATGAACATCGCTTTGGGGTGAACGTAAGCCCAGCCCGACAGATTTTTCGCTTAAATTCGCAAGTGAGAACATAGTTACAGGGTCAAAATCAATGCCGGCAGATAATGCCCATTCGGTTTCGCTAATACCAACACACAAAGACTTAAGCATCCTGACAACGGCGGCGGAACTCTTAGCGGCGCGCGACTCGGCGCGAGCTATTTCTTTGGCGTTATGCACTCTTAAACGAATGCCGCAATCAAGGCCGGTTGCAAGATCGGTGCAATTTATCACGTTTTCCTTGTCGGCGACAGCGTAGATTTCGTTCATAATGTAATATGGAATATCGAAATACTGCTTTGGATCAATCCCGAAAGATGTTGAATCCATAGCGTACTTTGGCCCAATTACGCCAACCTTGGAGTTGGTTTTTACGCCGGCTTCCTCCAATATAGCGCTAAGTTTCTCGGATGCGTTGCGAGGTTGACCCTGTAAGCTAAAGTGACGGTAGAAAACTCGATTGACTTCATATGGTATGACATAGCTGTAGGACATGCCTTCATTCCCGACGAGTATGGTCGGCGTTGCATCAACGGGGATAACGAGGATGGACTCTTCAAAGCGGCAATCATATCCGCTAAAGTAATCCAAGTTTGAAAAATGCTCTCTATCTCCATATATGAGTACGATATCGAGACCATTTTCCTTCATTAAACTGCGAAGCATTCCGATTCTAAGTTCGTAGTCCTCTTTTATTAAGGCAATACAATCGGGATTATTTTCTTCGAGAAAAAAAGGATTTGTGTTTACTAAAATTGCTTTTTTCATATCAATACGCTCCTTATTATGTTATTATGGCTTGTTTTGGTTTGTCATGTTTAGAAACATTTATTACGCTTGTATCTATATTACACCAGATCAATGGATTTAGTCAACATTTTTTTCTTAA
>CAYJPI010000176.1:2373-4455 GCA_964372005.1 uncultured Oscillospiraceae bacterium
TGCATTTCCTGATGTTCTTGCATATGTTCGTTGCTATGGTATAAATAATTCAAGCATAATACGACGTTGTTGTGGGTTTTGTTTATGATAAAGGTGGTAGATTTTCGCTGAAATTAAGAAAAAACCAAAGTGATTTTACCAAAAAATTTATTAAAAGCATTATATTTGCGCAAATATAATACGCTACACAAATAAAAAATGGGTTGAAATTTTTTTAATAACAATATGTTAAAAAATGATTGACATACGCATTTCGATATGTCAATATAGAGTAAACAAGAAAAACAATTAAGCGAATACATATGAAACCCATACTACAGACGCTACACTAAACGGAAATTCAAAATAAATGAGCCACGGCACAAATGAAGACTACTAAAAGAAAATCGATTTTCAATGATAACAAAGCGAAAATAATGGCGATACTGCCTTTATTTTAGATTAAAAAACGGAGGAATCAATGATGAAACGCAAACTTTTTGTTCTCGCACTTGCCATAATAATGGCCGTAAGCGCACTTAGCGCATGTGCACCCGCCGCTGAGGGCGATGCCGTCCCCGTGAGTGGCTCGGGAAGCCCCACAATGGATCGCATACTTGAAGAAGGTGTTATAAAAGTGGGTATTGCCCTTAATGGTCCGCCGATAGGATTCCGTGATGATAGCGGAACGCCAATGGGTTATGACGTAGATTTCGCTTACAAACTCGCGGAAGTTCTCGGTGTAGAAGTTGAATTTGTGGATGTAAATGGTGAAACCCGCATACCTACGCTGACCTCGGGGCGTGTAGATGTTGTGTTTGCTAACATGACCGGTAATCTCGAGCGTGCAAAGACGATCGATTTCTCCATACCTTATCTTGAAAGTGGTATTAAGATGCTGACAGCCGCAGGGTCTCAATATACTTCGCTCGATATGCTTGACTCTCCGGATGTTCGTATTGCGGTTGCACGTGGAACAACGGGCGAAGCACTTGTACTTAAACATGCTCCATCTGCAGAACTTGTATATGTACAGGACTTTACCGACCAGATACTCCAGCTCGAGCAGGGCAAAGCCGATGTTACATTTGAGGATAGCAGCCTTGTTGACTACGCAGCAATGACCAACGATGCACTTGAAGCGCAAACCGAAAGATATTCTTCAGATCCTATTTGCATTGGTGTAGCCAAGGGTGATATGGAATTTGTACGCTATCTCGACATGTTCGTATCTTGGCAGATATCCCAAGGATTCCAGGCCGAAACGTATGAAAAGTGGTGGGGAGTACCTCCCGCGCCTATGACCTCCCTCTGGTAAATTCTTAGAGTAGTAGTGAAGTGGGCGGCTACATTATGCCGCCCTGCATTAATAGTTGTATATTAGAGTAGGTAGGTAATTATGTATAGATTAAATTTCTCTTTCCTTGAGGACTATGGGGTGTTACTCCTTGAAGGCGCAGTAGACACTTTGATTATTGTAGCGGTTTCGCTCGTAATTAGTTTTAGTTTAGGCGTTATCATTGCCGCATTCAGAAATTCCAGGGTTAAAATTTTGCGTGCTATAGGTGCGGTTTGGGTGGAGTTTTTGAGAAACACACCTTTCTTGGTACAGCTTTTCTTTGTATTTTATGGATTGCCCGCTTTGGGAATTTCCACAGACCCTATAATTACAGCTTGCATTGCTCTTGGCATAAATGGCAGTGCACCCAATTGCGAAGTTATTCGCTCCGGATTGCTCGCTTGCAAAGCTGGCTACTATGAGTGTTCCGCAGCGCTTGGATTTACTCCTATTCAAACGTTAAGATATACAGTGCTACCGATATCGATACGAGTTGCATTTAAGCCATTAACGAGTAATTTTATCAACCTGGTTTTGACATCATCCGTTGCATTCTCCATAACGGTTAATGAGATAATGGGTACTGCTAAAACGGTGGCCGCACGCAGTGCACGCCCGTTTGAAGTGTATCTGGTGATTATGGTAAGCTATTGTATAATAACTTTTGCATTATCATTCATTGCAAAGGCTATCGACAAGAAGATTGCTATCACTCTATAGAAAGGAGACAGAGGCATGCAAAATGGCAATATTATTTCTCAATA
>CAYJPI010000176.1:4465-5748 GCA_964372005.1 uncultured Oscillospiraceae bacterium
GCTATCATTATTAATTGGCGGTGTAATTGGTGTTATATTCGGGGCTGTAAGATGCTCAAAGAATCGAGTAGTAAACAAAATCCCTCTAATATTTATAGAACCACTAAGAAACTCACCACTTGTTACACAGTTGTTTTTAATTTTCTTCGGACTTCCTATGATGTCAAGGATTATGCTCGACCCGTACCCGGCAGCAGTTCTTGCTTTATCATTGAATACGGCGGCTTTTTTAGCGGTAATCGTGCATAGCTCTATAAAAGCTATCCCGAAGGCACAATGGGAAGCAGGGTATGCACTTGGCCACGGCCGACTTTCTGTTTTCACACATGTTATAGCACGGCAAGTTCTCAGGATTATGGTGCCTCAAACCATAACCTTGTTTATAAATCAACTGCAGTGCTCGTCGATGGTATCTCTTATCGGATTGATTGATTTGTCAAAGACGGGAGAACTGATATCTCTTAGAACGCTGATGCCATTTACAGTATGGGGAATAGTGTTCTTGCTATATTTTTGTATTTCGTTCCCCTTATCACGTTTCGCTAAGAAACTTGAAGCGAAAGTTGGATTTGCATACTAAGAAGTGCTGTTTACTTATTGGAGGTATAAAATAACATGGCTATAATTGAAGTAAAAAACATTACAAAGAGCTTTGGGGACTTAACTGTTCTTAGAGATTTCAGTGTTGATTTTGACCAATCAGGCGTGACGGTGCTACTTGGCCCCAGCGGAACCGGAAAGAGCACTTTGCTTCGTTGTATCAATGGGCTTGAAACCCTTACAAAGGGCGATATCCTAGTTGACGGATTGAGCGTTAACGATAAGAAGAACCTTCAGCAGATTCGTATGTCATGCGGCATGGTATTTCAGCAAACTGTGCTATTCCCACATTTGAACGTGCTTGACAACCTTACGTTGAGCCCAATCAAACTCCTCAATATGAATAAAAATGAGGCAAAAGATAAGGCGTATGCGCTGCTTGAAAAAGTGGGCCTTTCAAGCAAGGATAAATCAATGCACAATCAACTATCGGGTGGTGAACAACAGCGAATTGCAATTGCACGTGCTTTGATGATGAATCCAAAAGCATTGCTACTCGATGAAGTTACAAGCGCGCTGGATCCCGAGATGAGCCACGAAGTTCTAAACATACTCGAAAAGCTCGCAGAAGAAGGTGTTTGCATGCTTGCCGTCACACATGAAATGAGTTTTGCTCGCCATGTTGCAACCAGAGTTTTATTCCTTGATAAGGGGTCTCTTGTATGTGATGCCTCGAAGGATGA
>CAYJPI010000177.1:0-4102 GCA_964372005.1 uncultured Oscillospiraceae bacterium
GTATAACAAGAAGGGACTGTTGCGAAAAAATGCAACAGTCCTTGTCATGCTATCACGTAAGTAATTCCGCCCCACACTCATCATCAATCGCTCTGTAAAACACTATAGAGACTTCACGTCGTAGAAGCCCGTATGTTTTGCTCTCTATTCCTTTACAAATATTGCCGCATTAATCGTCATCGTGTTTTTACCATAGTAGTACTTCATGCCTGCCTTTTCGCACTCCTTGTTAACAAAAAAAACGCAAGCCTCCATACTGGGGCTTAAATCATCGGGAAATCTACACGGCTCGTCCGGATATGTACATTTGCTACATTTGGAACACCCGTCCACGCCCATTGGTAGCACATCTTTAATCTGTGCTCGCATTTGTTTTGTAAGAACTCTCAAGCTATCTCCACATCTTTTTGTGGCGCGTTCTATTGCCTCCCAGTCGAAGTCATACTCCATCTCTTCGGTTGCCTGCAGAATCATTCCGTAATCGTATGAATTTACCCGCGCTTCCAGCTCTTCAAGAGTTCCGCAGGCAGGCGGACATGCCCAACTCGTCCCATACTTTCCGCAATGATTTACGGTGCACATATCTCGGACTTCGGACAGAAATTCCATCTCTTTTATTTCAGCGTACCGTGCATGGTCAAAACCGGACGCTGTAGTCATCTATAACGTGAGTGCTCTTTTATTTTCTCCATTATGCATATTATACTCCAAAATTCTCCGAGGCTACATGCCCCGTTTATTCTATTGCTACTGCACACAAGTATAGGAAATGTTATATGTGAAATCAACTAGTCGCGGGCGTATTCTCAGTGTAGCTTTCTGAGTGTCAGCTGCAGGGGTATATTTTATTTTTTTTAACTATACTAATAACCTCTTTTGCAGCAATTTCATCGCAGTAAAAGCGATTTATCATGCCGCTGTTGAGTGCCCCTGCTATCGCAGCAGCTTTGTGTTTGCCGACAGCAACACCTATTCTTATAGGTTTTTCGGTTATTTCTTCTACAGTGAGTCCTATCATCCTATCCGCAGTTTCGGTACTCACCGGATTCCCTTTTATGTCCACACAGTGCCCCGCGACATTGCCAACAGCACCTTTTTCTATGATTGCATCAAGTTCGTCATCTGAGAACGCGCCTCTTGTTCTGAGAACAGAGTCCGCGCCGAGTGCACCTATACTGAGTATGACAATGCTTGCTTCAAGAGCTATATCGAAAACTTGGTTAATATGGGAATCATTCCTTATGATCTGAGCAACTTGCTTGCTATCAACGATTAGTGGCACAGGCAAGATGTAACCCTGTGCAGAGAAAAAGGCAGCAAACTGCTCGACAATACCGCTTGATTTTGAAGATGAAATCTTTCCTGCAACTGAACCGATAATAAGCGTAACCTTTGAACATTTTTTTGTGCGTTGCATTTCCGACATTAGATCGGCGATTTTTTCACACGTGATACCCCAAGAAACACCTATAGTATCAGTTTGCTTAACAATTTTGCATAAATCCAAAATCATACTTTTACAGGTGTCGTTAAGGTGCATCTGTTCGTTGCCGGAATATGAGGGTGTAATATACGCTTTATCAATGGGGAATATTCTACAAAATTCATCTTCGAGGGCGATTAAAGGTTCGGAAGGATAATGAATCCTGTGTTCAACATACCCAAGAACCTCTGCCCTTTTAATAAGCCTGCAAACGGAGGACTTTGAAATAAACTCATCCTTTGCAATCTGCTCTTGCGTCATTCCAAGTTCGTAATATTTTTTAATCACGCTAATTATAAGGCTCTGTTCGTTGCTTTCCGTTTTTTTCACAATATAGCCCTCCGATGATCTTGTAACATCGTCAAGTTCGCAAGTCAAATTGTAATTAACAATGCGCAGGAGATGCTCTTAGCTTTTTGCGTGTATATCTAATACGCATTTATTGGTTCTTTCTACTTAAACGACTATAACTGCGCTGTAAGGCGCGGTAGACTTCTTGCGGTTTATATCTTTTTTTGTAGCATCTAGGTTTATGTCGTATTTGAGGGTGTGGGCCTTGTACAAATCAGCACAATCCCTTGAAAAGATAGAATATCCAAACACTTCTTCCGTAAAAAGTCGATTTTCGTTGGAATACTTCATGCGTTATATATTTTGCATTTTATCATTATTTTTACATTCGGTCAAGCTGGGAGATATAACTTGAAAAATATTTTTCTTAGTATGAAATAAATTTCATGTATTATCATCGTGTATTGTACTATGATTATTTTCACAGATACTCTTATTTGAAACCGCAGAAATCGTTATTGATAGAGGGATTTCGCATAATAACCACCATGTGAAATTTATTGCTGTAGATAGCGTTGTTGAAATTATATTCAAGATTGAGCGAATATATTGACCTTGAAATAAATGAGTACTATCATAGCATCTATCAAGAATCGTCAAACAAAAAAATACAATTCGGAGGAAATTATGGCAGACAGAAATCTCGTAAAAAAACTTGACCATGATGCAATGCAAATTCGTTTGAAACTTCTAAAACTCTGCGAACAGACACTTATTCACATCGGCGGAGACCTTTCTGTGGCGGACATTATGACTGTAATCTGGCAATACGCAATGAAGTACGATGACCAGCAACCTCTCTGGGAAGATAGGGATAGATTCATTCTATCAAAAGGTCATGCCTCGGCGGTTACGTCGTTTTGCCAAGCTATGAAGGGCTGTTACACGGACGATGAAATATACAACGAATATGCAACAGATAATGGCCGTTTCGGTATGCACTCTTGTAATCTGCTAAACCCATATGTAGACGTTTCGACCGGTTCACTCGGGCACGGGCTCCCCGTTGCAACTGGAATTGCACAGGGGTTGAAACTAAAGGGAAACAATACAAGCAGAGTTTTCGTGGTCATGGGTGATGGCGAAATGAATGAGGGAACAATGTATGAAGCAATGGCTGCCGCAAAGCACTTTAAACTCGGTAACATAGTCGGATTTGTAGATGAAAATGGTATGCAGTTTGATGGTTGCACCAAGGATATCATGGATATTGGAAACATTGCCGACAAATACAGAGTTTGGGGCTGGAATACATACGAAGTTGACGGACACGATATAGGCAAAATTGTAGATATTATAGATGAATTGCCGCCGCCGACTTTCCATGCACCCACTGTAATAGTTTGTAAGACAACAAAAGGTAAGGGCGCTGATTTTATGGAGAACTCTGCAAAATGGCACGCAGGCATGATCAATACGGAAGACTACAAAAAACTTGAGGCGGATATCATAGCCTCTTATGAAGCGAAATGGGGGGCAAAATAATGGCTGGAAGTTCATGGACATATGTAGAAGCTATGGCGGCAAGGGACATTGCCGGTGAAACGATAGTTAAAATGGGTGAAGAGAACGACAAGATAGTCATATTGGATGCCGACCTCATGGGCTCTTCAAGAACGCAGCATTTCCACACGGCGTTCCCCGCCAGATCATTTAACATGGGTATAGCAGAACAGCAAATGGTAAGCTTTGCTGCAGGCATAGCGAGAGAGGGATTTTTGCCCTATTGCTTTACCTTTGCAAGCTTCCTCACTATGCGAGCATGCGAGCAGGTGAGAACAGACGTGTGCTATAACGGATTACCCGTAAGGTTTTTGGGAAACAATGCGGGATATAGCGCAGGTACAATGGGTGCAACACACAGTGCACTCGAAGATGTAGGAATTATGTGCTCGATAGGTAACATGACGGTTGTTGAACCGGGTGATCCTATGCAAATTGCAAAAATTCTTGAGGCTTCGGTGAATTGGGAAGGCCCAATGTATATAAGGATGGGAAGAGAAGCCGCCAAGCCGTTATATGATAAAGACTATAAGCTCGAAATCGGAAAAGCTATTACGGTTAAAGAGGGCAAAGACGGGGCGTTTATTTGTAGCGGTAGCGTTGTGCACATGGCATACGAAGCGGCTAAGAAGCTTAAAGAAGACATTGGGGCAGACATTAAAGTTATTGATATGCACACGATTAAACCGATTGATAAAGAGGCTATCCTTTCTGCGGCAAAGACCGGTGCCATCGTGGCGGCACAGGATGCAAACATTCAATGCG
>CAYJPI010000177.1:4112-5676 GCA_964372005.1 uncultured Oscillospiraceae bacterium
ATATCAAGTTTCAGTAGTGCTCATGGAAGCGAGCGTAAATTGTAAAATTAAAATTTTAGGTTGCCCCGATCACTACGTTCCACTTGCAACAACTGAGTATTTGTATAAGAAAAACGAATATGATACAGAAGGTCTGTATAAACACATGAAGGCATTAATTAAATAAATACGGCGTGCATATCGTTTGAGAGGAGATTATTATGACTTCAAGAGAAAGAGTAAGAAAAGCACTGAATTTCGAAAAGACAGACAGAATCCCAATTGATTTGGGGGCATCCTTCTGCTCGGGGATCCATGGTCATACATATAACCAAGTGAGAAAGTTGCTTGGTCTTAAAGAACAAACATCAAAGGTATATGAACCCATGATGTTCCTTGCTGAAGTGGACGAGGACGTTCGGCAGGCGCTAGGCGTGGATATAGTGGGCGTTCACAACAGAGGAACGTTGCTCGGATATCCAAATCAGAACTGGAAAGAGTGGAAGGTTAAGGGCGATAAATATCTATTCGGCGACGGTTTTTATACCACCGAGAATGAAAGGGGCACGTGGGCATATCCCCAGGGCGTAAAAACGGCAAAACCGAGTGGTTGGATGGCGGAGACCGCCTATTGGTTTGACCCAATGGCACGCCAGGAGGACATCACAGACAAGCTGTTTGCGCCGGGAGAGGCAAGGGAGGATTACAAAGTAAATCTATCCCCTATCACGGACGAAGATGCACGGTTTATTGAAGAGCAGGTAAAGTACTACTACAAAAATACCGACTATTCCTTGTTTGGAAATTGCTGTATCGCACCCATTGGTGATGCATTTTTCTTCCCTTGCCCGTGGGGATTAGAGACCCCCGGATTGCGCAAGCTGGAAGAATGGTTGATTGCTCACTACGAGTATGATGGTTACTTAAAGGAGTTTTATGACATGCACTTTGAAAGTTGCATGGAAAACCTCAAAATATACGCGCAGGCTGTTGGCGATAGAATTGACACGCTATACATGACATCTACAGACTTTGGCGTTCAATGTTCCATGATGCTCTCCCCTGATATTTATAAGGAGTATTACAAACCGTATCACAAGACGGTTGCCGATTGGGTTCATAAGAACACTAACTGGAAGGTGTGGTTGCATTCGTGCGGAGCCGTTGAGCCCATCATCGAAGACTTTATCGATGCCGGAGTAGATTGCCTAAACCCAGTTCAAATAACCGCTACAGGTATGGAGCCCGAAGCGTTAGTGGAAAAATTCGGCGGACGAATTGTATTTTGGGGTGGTTGTTCAAACACGCAGTGGACGTTACAAAACGGTACTGTTGAAGAAGTTGAAGCGGAGACAAGACGCCTTGCGTCTACACTGAATTCTAAGGGCGGCCTCATAGGTGCGGCTGTACACAATATTCAGTACAATACACCTGCTGAAAATATTGTAAAAATGTTTGAAACTATAAAGTCAGTTTAACGTTAAAAACTATCCGCGCATGGACGTGTGCGGATAGTTTTCAAAAATGAGGAGGTTCAGATGAAAGGCTTAGTTGTTGAAAGAGACGGAAAATACGCAGTAAAAGA
>CAYJPI010000178.1:0-5660 GCA_964372005.1 uncultured Oscillospiraceae bacterium
CATCTTAGCCTCGTTACTGTATGTAACGCATCCTTCTATAAACACCTCGGAGCAACCCGGGACATCTACAATTGCATTCGCTATTTTACCGCCCGTACAACTCTCGGCAACGGCGAGCGTCTTTTTGTTTTCCTTTAAAAGCTCAATGGCCAAATGCGGCAAATCCACACCATGCGTGGAATACATTACATCGCCCACGCGCTTTCTTATTTCCTCGATCATGGGAAGCGTAATTGCTTCGCCCTCCTTCTCATCCTTCGCATTTGCACTCACGCGCAAAGTCATTTCACCCGTTTTTGCATATGTTGCGATGGTAGGGTTGGCATTATCCATCAAATCCGCAAGGATATGTGCCGCGGTGCTCTCGCCCATTCCGAATATACGCAACTCGCGCGAGTATAGAACCTGCCCCTCCCTCTTTTCGATATAAGGGATGACGAAATTCTTGAACATCGGCTTCATCTCGCGCGGAGGCCCCGGCAAGAGAAATGCGGCCTTACCATCCTTTTCAACAAGACAACCCGGCGCAGTACCATTGGGGTTTGATAGAAGCGTCGATCCTTCGGGGAACACTGCCTGCCTGAAATTATTCGGTGTCATTTCAAAATTGAACGCCTTAAATTTTTCAATCAATGCCTGCTTAGCGCCCTCATCAAGCACCATCTCAAGGCCAAATGTTTCCGCTACTATATCCTTCGTTAAATCATCCTCGGTTGGGCCCAGTCCGCCCGAAAAAATTACTATATCTGCCCTTGAAAAAGCCGTTTGAACAGCGGCCCTTAATCTGGCGGGATTGTCACCCACCGTAACATGATGGTAGACGTTAACCCCCATCGGGGCGAGTTCTTCCGCCATAAAATGCGCGTTCGTATTCAAAACCTGCCCCATTAAAAGCTCGGTTCCAACACATACTATCTCCGCTATCATTTGGTTTTCTCCTTATTTTGAAAGTGTTATGGTTTTTGATATTTTAACCACATAGTCGATACCCGACCATATGGCGAGCACAACCGATATCCACACTATAATCTGCCCTGTAATCAATACATACACGGCATATTCGGCTATATCCGTACCCTGTGCAATGAACATCGCAAGTATCAAAAGTGCAAGCCCCACGAACTGTGATATCGTTTTAAGCTTGCCGATTATGCTCGCCGCCACAACATTTCCGCCTCCTGCCGCAACAAGCCTATATCCGCTCACCACAAATTCGCGGCATATCACTATCAATGTCGCGATCGGCGAAATATACCCCACGCTCGATAGCATAACGAAAGCGGCGGCGCTTAGTATCTTGTCCGCGATAGGATCCATAAGCTTTCCAAAATCGGTGATGAGGTTTTGTTTTCTCGCAATCATACCGTCAACCATGTCGGTGATGTAAGCAAGAATAAATACGAGTAGCGCTATCCCTGCCCCAAAATCCGCAGGGATGTAGAAGCATGCCACGAACACGGGCGTTAATATCATGCGCAGCATGGTCAGTTTATTCGGTAGGTTCATTTAATTATTTCTCCTAACATATCATATCCCGTCACTGCGGTTAGTCTGGCGCGTACATATGACCCTGCCGCGACGTCCTCGCCTTTTAGCAGTATCATGCCATCAACCTCCGGGGCTTCTGCGTACGAACGTCCCGTTAAGTATTTGCCATTCTTGCCCGTTATAAGCACATCCGCCTCCGTGCCTATCCTCGACACGGCACGGGAATTAGCTATGCTCTTTTGTTGGAGCATCAGCCTTTGTAAGCGCTCCTCTTTCACGAATTCATCAATTTGATCCGTCATGAGTGCGGCAGGCGTATTTTCTTCGGGGGAGAAGGTGAAAGCTCCCACACGATCGAATGGATAGTCTCTAAGGAAGGTTAGCATTTCTTCGAACATCTCATCCGTTTCACCGGGGAAACCCACCATCATGGTAGTTCTCAATATAAAATCGGGGGCATTCGTGCGGATATATGTAAGCACATCCTTGATGTGCGCGCTCGTTCCCCTTCTATTCATGCTCTTTAGCATGGTATCATTTATGTGCTGCAATGGAATATCGAGGTAGTTGCATATCTTATCGTGTTCGTTCATCCCTGCGATGAGTTCCTTCGTAACCGTGTCCGGGTACGTGTATAAAACGCGAAGGAATCTAAGCCCATCCATGTCAGCAATTTTATGCATAAGCGGCAATAGTTTAGTTTCGCCCATCGTATCCACGCCATAGCCCGATGTATCCTGCGCTATAAGCGTTATCTCGGTTACTCCCGTGTCGATGAGCCTCTTGGCCTCACAAATCAAATCGCTTTGATCAAAGCTCTTCAATGGGCCGCGAATGAGCGGTATAGCGCAATATGTGCATCGATTATTGCAACCATCCGCTATGCGAAGATATGCCGAATAATTGGGCGTGGTAAGCACGCGCGCAGGCGCACAATGCGAAGGTGAACACGGCGTTTCACCCAAATGCTCCAGCAATTTGTTAGGAAGGGTGGAGTATTCGCGTATGCCGAACCACAGGTCAACCTCAGGAAGTTCCGAAGGCAATTCACCTTTATATCGCTCGGACAAGCAACCGGTAACAACGAGCGTAACATGCCTTTCGCCCTGTTTGTATCCGGCCATTTCGAGTATGGTTTCTATGCTCTCTTCCTTTGCGCTCACGATAAAGCCGCATGTATTTACTATGATTACATCCGCATCCCTAGCATCATTAACAACTAAAAATCTTCCGCTCGCAGTGAGATACCCGAGCATCTCCTCCGTATCCACGCGGTTTTTTGAACATCCTAAGGATATAACACCCACATTATACTGTTTAATCATCAAAGCCTTCCTCCTCCCACGGCGGCTTTTCACCGTCCTTGCGCGCCCAAGGCGCGTCGGGGTCATCATCCGCATAACTGTCCAATGGTTTAAGCTTCTTCGCCTCTTCATCTATCGGCTTTACAAGCGGAGTCGTTCCGTAAAGTGTGCCCGCCGGGATCGAATCCATGCCGAAACTCGTTTGTACAGGTGGGGCGCTACTTTGCGCTTGTTGTGGCTCATCCATGATAGTTGATGCCTGCGCACCTTCGCCAAATATGCTCTCATACTGCGCACGCGTTATAAGAAGCTTCCTAGGCTTACTCCCGTCGAATCCGCTAACATAGCCGTGGCGTTCCATTATGTCCACCAGTCTCGCGGCTCGCGCATAGCCTACGCGCAATCGCCTTTGTATCATGGATATGCTGGCCTGTCCGCTATCGATAATGATCCTCACCGCCTCGCCGAGCAGTTCATCCTCGTTGGGCGTGTTGGCAGATGCACTGCTGCTTGCATCGCCTTGCGCTATATCGGCAATGAGGGATTCGTCGAACACGGGTTCCATCATTTGAGCCTCGAAGTGCTTGGCTATGCGCTCCACCTCTTCGTCCGACACGAATGCGCCCTGGCATCTTACGGGCTTGCCCGATCCATTGGCATGGAAGAGCATGTCGCCGCGGCCAAGTAGTTTTTCCGCACCGGCCGCATCAAGTATGATGCGGCTGTCTATCGCAGAGCTTACCGCAAATGCTATTCTGGATGGTATGTTAGCCTTGATAAGGCCCGTTATGATATCCGCACTCGGCCTTTGTGTAGCTACTATTAAGTGTATTCCGCATGCGCGCCCAAGCTGTGCTATGCGGCAAATGCTGTCCTCAACGGTATCCGGAGCAACCATCATGAGATCCGCAAGCTCATCGATTATGATAACAAGCTTGGGAAGCTTATTATTCTCATCCTCCTGCAAGTCATTGTATCTTGCAAGATCACGCGCGCCCACCTTGGCGAACTTCTCATACCTGTCCGTCATCTCCTTTACCGCGCCGATAAGTGCGCCTGCCGCTTTCTTGGGCTCGGTCACCACGGGTAATTTCAGATGCGGTAGCCTCGCGAAGGATGTAAGCTCAACCACCTTGGGATCGACGAGTATGAGCTGCAATTCCTTCGGGGACGATTTGTAAATGAGCGATATAATAATATCGTTAATACAAACGGATTTACCAGCACCTGTCGCACCTGCGATTAGAAGATGTGGCATCTTCGCAAGGTCGGCCACCATAACATTGCCTGCAATATCCTTACCAAGCCCCATGGTGATAGGCGATTCGGCGCTTTGGAACAATCTACTCTCAAGAACATCCCTAAGAACTACCATCGCGGTATTCTTGTTTGGTATCTCCACGCCGACAGCCGATTTTCCCGGTATTGGCGCTTCTATACGAACGCGCGGCGCGGCGAGGGCGAGGGCGATGTCATCACTCAAAACGGTAAACTTATTTACGCGCACGCCTCGCGCAGGTTGAAGCTCGAAGCGCGTTATAACAGGCCCTACGCATATGTTTAACAGTGTCGCCTGCACATTAAAGCTCTTTAGGGTTTCTATAAGCTTTTCGCCCACGAGCTCGGGGGCTTCGCCACCACCTTTTTCATAATCGATGTTCGGGGCATTGAGTAAGCCGAATGACGGGGCGACATATGGCACATCCCTCACTACACGGTTCGCCCATTCGGCGGTTTCCTCCCGGGTAGGCGCCTTTGATGCTTCGGCCTTAGGGTCGTACCTAAATACCGGCACAGATGAGGATTCTGCCTTCGCGTCCGCCACCTTCACAGGTGTCGCAATTACAGGTAGCTCCGGCTCTAACGGCAAGCTCGGCTTTTCTTGCACCGCTTCCTCGTTAAACGGATCTCTAAGATCGCCTAACTTTTCGCCCTTTTGCTTTTTCACACGCCTATCGATTTTACCTTCAGATGGAATAAAATCGACATCCGGGCGCGAGTTGTCAGCGATAACGGGCCCGCCTTGCACCGGCCTTTTCGCGGAGAAAGGCTTGGGCTTTCTTTTGGGTATGATATCCTCCTCGGCGAGCGATTCGGTGTATAATGCCTGGCGCGATGCCATATGCGTTTGTACACTCTTCACTCCATGCTTAACGCCTTGTGCGGCGCGCTTGCTCGTCTGCTTCAATGAGATGCGCGTTATAATAAGAAGAACTATCAAAATTCCCGCAATTAAAAAGATATAACTGCCTGCTACGCCGGTAAGATGCAGTACGGGATAAAGGAGGATCGCGCCTATCGCGCCGCCGCCCATATGGTCGATTTGCCCGAGATCATACGCGTCGCTTATGTACGATAAATATGTCGCTTCGCCAAGAAGCGATACCTTGGTTAGATGCATTATCGCAAGCAGAAAGAATACGCCGAGCGCAGAACATAACACGCGCCCCTTTCGCGGCTTTGATCCTGCCATCGCGATGAGCAAAACCCCGGCCACCGCAACTGCCGCAGGAAGTGCAAATGTAAATAATCCGAACAAACCGAACAGTATATCGGTAACGGTCTCGCCGAGTATCCCCGACGATAGTGCGTACACGCATACACCGAGAAATACTCCGAGTGCAATTAACGCTACACCCCATATCTCTCGCCTAACCTGCATCGCCTTCTCTTCTTGCTTTTGTTGTTCCTTCCTCGTCGCCAATCGTTTTTACCTCACTTATAAGGGCTTGATATGCCCATAACTATTCAAGCTATTATACCTTAAAATGCAAGGTAAAAGCAAGTGCCCTAATCCGGATGAGTTCTGGGCCCGCCCGCGGGCCGGAGGCCACGCCCGGACCGCCGCCGCCGCCGCCCGCAGGGGCC
>CAYJPI010000179.1:0-5649 GCA_964372005.1 uncultured Oscillospiraceae bacterium
GCGATGATGAGAAGCTTGCGACCCTGCTGAACAACCTGCTCGAGAATGGGAAGGATCTCCTGGATGTTGGTGATCTTCTTCTCGTTGATAAGGATGAGCGCGTTCTCGAGAACTGCTTCCATCTTATCGGTATCGGTAACCATGTAAGCGGATGCATAGCCACGATCGAACTGCATACCTTCTACGATGTTGAGCTCAGTCTTCATCGTCTTGGACTCTTCAACGGTGATTACGCCATCATTGCCAACCTTCTCCATTGCATCGGAGATGAGCGAACCGATAGTTTCGTCACCTGCGGAGATGGCCGCAACATGTGCGATATCCATCTTCGAGCCGATGGGCTTGGAAATCTTCTTGAGCTCTTCAACAGCGGTTTCAACCGCGCATTCGATGCCCTTCTTAAGAACCATCGGGTTTGCGCCTGCGGCAACATTCTTTAGGCCTTCGCGTACGATAGCCTGTGCAAGAAGTGTTGCGGTGGTGGTGCCGTCACCTGCTACATCGTTGGTTTTGGTTGCAACTTCCTTCACAAGCTGTGCGCCCATGTTCTCAAATGCATCCTCAAGCTCGATTTCCTTTGCGATGGTCACGCCGTCATTGGTTATGAGCGGTGCGCCGAACTTCTTATCAAGCACAACATTACGACCCTTGGGTCCGAGTGTGATCTTTACGGTATCGGCAAGCTGATTGATGCCGGCTTCAAGCGCGCGGCGCGCCTCTTCAGAATATTTAAGCTGTTTTGCCATGTTTTATGTTCCTCCCTCTCTAAATAACAAATATTATTCAACAACCGCCAGAATATCATTCTGACGTACTACGATGTAATCTTCACCATCGAGCTTAACTTCAGTGCCCGCATACTTGGAATAGATAACCTTATCGCCTACGTTTACATACATGGTGATATCCTTGCCCTCAACCACGCCGCCGGGTCCCACTGCAACGACTTCCGCCATCTGGGGCTTCTCCTGCGCACTCGTTGTGAGAACGATGCCGCTCTTGGTGGTCTTTTCCACTTCCAAGCTCTTAATAACTACACGATCTGCCAAAGGCTTGAGTTTCATATTGTTTTACCTCCTCGTATTTAAACCGTTTATTTTTCTCTTTATTAGCACTCTCTTTAGTTGAGTGCTAACATAGAATATCATAGTGCACCGCTTTAATACTCGCAAGCGCACTATACCTTATAAATAAGCATATTCCCATATTCATTTTATTTTACTCGCTCGTATGTCCCATTTTCTCTCGATTGCTCCTATTTTTGCACTTTTTTATCAAACAAAGCCCACTTTCACCCATTGTTCACGTTTGAGCCACATTAAACAATAAAAAAAAGGCTGTGACGACAAGTTAACCTTTCGTCACAGCCCCCAATTTGTTTTATACTGCCGCAAACCCTGCCCGATAAGCCGCCAAGTTGAGTTCCTTAAACTTCGCCGGCACGGTATTTGCGATTACATCCTCCCAATCGATGTCGGTCATCTTTAGTGCTTTTATCATCGCTCCGAATAGGACGACATTCATGCACTTCGCATTGCCGAGGTCGATTGCGATCTTCGCCGCATCGAGTATCAGGCATTCGAAATTCTTTTGCATCGCTTCAACGCAACCTTCAGGATACTCGACCTGCCCTGCCGCCACGGTGGACGGGGCGATCATGTAATCATTGATAACCGCTATTCCGTCGGTTTTGAGGAAATTCGCGTATCTCACGGCCTCCATCTTTTCGAAGGCGACTATGATGTCAGCCGCACCGTCACCGATGAGCGGCGAATAAACCTTTTCGCCCCAGTGCACCTGCGTCGACACCGAACCGCCTCGCTGGCTCATGCCGTGAACCTCGCTCATCTTAACATCAAAGCCTGCCGCGACAAGGCCATTCGTGAGTATCTTTGCGACGAGGATCGCGCCCTGTCCGCCTACTCCAACCAATAAAACGCTCTTTACGCTCATCTTATTTCTCCTTCCTTGAGATCGCCTTCTTCGGGCAAACCTGGCCGCAAACCATGCACCCAACGCATAGCGTCTTATCTATTTCGGATTTGCCGTCCTTTATCATGACAGCCGGGCAACCGACCTTCGTGCACATCTTACAACCGATGCAAAGATCCTTATCCACATCACAAAGCGTTAAGTCGAACTTCATGCGCTTGATGAGCAAGCATGGGCGACGGGTGATTATGCAGGCCGCGCCTTCGTGTGCGAGCGCATCGTCTACGGCCTTTTTCATCGCCGCTAAATCCTGCGGATCAACTATGATTATCTTGTCATAGCCAAATGCCTTCATCGTATCTTCGATGGAGATTTGAGTGGCAGTTTCACCCATCAGCGTTACGCCCGTTCCCGGGTTATCCTGCTGGCCCGTCATGCCTGTGATGGAATTGTCGAGTATAACCGGGATCATCTTGCCCTTGTTGTAGATGATCTCGGCCGCGCCTGTAAGTCCCGAGTGGAAATATGTAGAATCGCCGAGCACGCCGAATACTTTTTTCTTCTCGTCGCCCTTAGCTTCAAAACCCTTGCTCATTCCCATGCCGACGGAGAAACCGCCGCCCATGCAAATGCATGTATCGAGTGCGTTTAGTGGTGGCGCACTTCCCAAGGTGTAGCAGCCGATATCGCCCGACATAACGAAGTTCTTGTTCTTGCTCATCGTGTAGAAGAATCCGCGATGCGGACAGCCGGGACATAGCACGGGCGGGCGCGATACTGCGCTGACATCCAGAGTTTTTGTTTGAGGCTTTGCAAAGAACAATCTCTCCTTCAAAAGCTCGGGATTAAGCTCGTAAAGGTTTCCTGTGAGGCTTTTGCCATCGCACTCGATGCCGGCGGCCTTAATCTGCTCCTCCATGAAGGGTTCGAGCTCTTCTATAATATAAAGCTTATCGACCTTCGATGCGAAGTCGCGGATGAGCCCCATCGGGAGAGGATAGGTCAAACCGAGTTTCAAGAAGGACGTATCCTCGGGGAATGCGACCTTTGCATATTGATACGCGATCGATGCGGTGATAACGCCGACTTTCGACCCGTTTATTTCCATACTGTTAAGCTTTGATGTGTTGCCGTATTCGGCCAGTTTTTCGAGGCGTTCTTCAAGGGTTTTGTGGTTCACATAGGCATTTGCAGGTGCGGCAACGAATTTTTTTGCGTCGCGCTTATATTCCTTGTCGGCAACTTCGATGCGCTCGCCTTCCTCAACCAAGCTCTTTGAGTGGCAAATTCGCGTTGTAACGCGATACATTACGGGCACATCAAACTCTTCCGAGATATCGTAAGCCTCTTTCAGGAAGTCCACACACTCCTGCGAATCTGCAGGTTCGATTACGGGCATCTTCGCCGCACGGCCGTAGTAGCGATTATCCTGCTCGTTTTGCGATGAGTGCATCGACGGGTCATCCGCCGATACGATTACATAGCCGCCACCAACGCCTGTATATGTCGCTGTGAAAATAAGATCAGCCGCCACATTGATGCCTACATGCTTCATCGCCGAAAAGCTTCGAACACCTGCTATCGATGCGCCATATGCTACCTCCGCCGCAACCTTCTCGTTTGGCGCCCACTCCGCGTACAGTGCATCTTTATACAGAGGAAGGTTCTCAAAAATCTCGGTGCTCGGCGTTCCGGGATATGCACTGCAAACCTTTACACCGGCCTCATACACCCCGCGGGCAATAGCTTCGTTGCCCGTCATCAGTTTTTTCATTTCATTTCCGCCTTTCTTATTTATGTATTTGTAACCAAAAAATGTCATTAACGATGTATTATTGCTATTTACAGCGATAATTGCATGATTTTTGCTTGAAAATTTTGTATATCGCAAAACATTTCGCGCCAAATAAAAAATGCGACAGCAAAAGAGTGCTTGAAAATAAATTCATCGGACGCATTGTTCCCATACTTAAACAGATAGCATAAAAATGCAATTTTTCTACATGAATTCTGCATTCCCTTTCTTGGCCAAGCAAACGAAGTTTCGCTCATCAATAAACGACATAAAACAACAAGCATTTAGTAACACTGTGAAATTTAGCAATTTTCCAATAGCTACAGTATACATACTTTTCGGTAAAATTACAAGGGAAAAATGAAAGTGTATATTTTCTATTATGCAATTTTTTATAACCGGTCGTTATTTTCTGTGGGAGCCCATTTATCCGGCGAAAGCGGAGGTACAAGTCAGGACCGCCCGCTCAGCGGGCGGTTTGGGCTGGCCCTATAAGGGCCTGTTACCGGCAGCGCTTGTAAGCGCATTGAATATTCCGCCAACCGCATAATTTTTTCAGCTAGCCCTAAAGGGCTACTATTTTTTGCTTCCTCTTACTGGCTCACCCGTAAACGGGTCAATGTACTCTTTAATGCTTATCTGGTCATTGACCGTATCTTCCTGTAATTGTCTCTGGATGTACTGTTGAATTTTCTTTGCATTTTTACCTACTGTATCAACGTAGTACCCTCTGCACCAGAAATGTCGGTTACCATACTTGTACTTTAAGTTAGCATGTCTATCAAATATCATTAGCGAACTTTTTCCTTTTAGGTAACCCATAATTTGAGATACGCTATACTTTGGTGGTATGCGTAATAGCATATGTACGTGGTCTTTGCATAGTTCAGCTTCTATTATTTCTATCTGCTTTCTATCACATAGTTCTCGTAATATTTTGCCTATATCTACTTTTATCTGTCCGTATATTACCTGTCGTCTGTACTTTGGTGCAAATACTACATGATATTTGCATTCCCACTTCGTATGTGCTAAAGTATTTTCATCCATTTGGATCTCCTCCTTTGCTATTTGGTGCGGTTGGCGAACCTTCACCATTATAGCACTGGAGGTGTTTTGCTTAAATCTAAAGATTTTTATCCGACCCCCGGCAGAGCCGGGGGTTTTATCATGCTAAAGCGTACAAAGAGAAACGAGGACACTTCCGAAGGTGGTGTCCTCGTTTTTATATATCTTAAGGGGCGAAGGCAAGAAACGCCGCCTCGAAGCGCACAAGCGCAGATATTTTACGTAGGCAATAAATACAAATTGTATGCCAAATACGGGCAGGATATCAGCGAAACTTGGCCTGTACCTGTATCATAAAAGTACAGCCCCAAGCACCCTAAATCTGATATAATAAAACAAATCAGAAAGAGGGATGAGAAGATGAAGTACGGAAAAGAATTTAAGGAGCAAGCGCTCAAGTTATCGGACGAAATTGGAACGAAGCGTGCGGCCGAGAGCTTGGGGTTGCCGCATCACACGGTGAGCGGATGGCGCAAGGAGCGCAAAGCAGGAAAACAAGAGTGTTGAGCCTATGACGGAAGCGGAGCTTGTCGCGCTGAATCGGGAGCTTGAGCGGGAACTACAAGAACTTAGAATAGCAAACAATATTTTCCACCATTCTTGTTATAATCATTTCAAAATAATTTGAAATGACAGAGGAAAATAGTATTGCAAATTTATAAAAATGGAAACTGATTATTTGTGAATTTGCATAAAGGATGCAGTAATTTTTTTTGCGATAGACCGGAAGAGGTTATGAGGTGTGCGCGTCAATATTCCACTTTGAAACATGCGCAAAAATACAGTGTAAATAAGATGCGCGATGTCTTGAAATGCAGTGAAAGTGGCTATTATCGATGGCTCAGAAACAGGAA
>CAYJPI010000180.1:0-5640 GCA_964372005.1 uncultured Oscillospiraceae bacterium
TATCCGCGATGACGGAATGGTGATTCGCATGCCTGTCGAGCAGATAAGCACTACCGTTAGCCGATCCACGCAGGGCGTGAAGCTTATGCAGTTTGCTGAAGGAACACGCGTAGTCAGCATCGCATGCACGGAACGCGCTAAGGAAGAAGACGAGGAAGAGTTTGACGGCGAGGGCGCTGAGGGCGTTGAAACCACCGAAACGCAAAACGAAGTCCAAACCGAAGCTCAAACTGAGGATAAGACCGAAGCGAATATAGAAGAATAACAAGGATTATAGAAGTGGCCATCGGCCACTTCTTATTTGCCTTAAAGTGCTATGCGATCACTTTGCAAAACATTAACACCCCCACCAAAAGGCGGGGGTGTAATTTTGTTCTATATCCGATTGTCTGGGTTTTAGATGTTATCTCTTAGGTGTAATCACAACGCTACGGTTTGGCTCTTCGCCTACGCTGTGAGTGCTCACATGAGGATGATTTTGGAGCGTTGCATGCATAATGCGTCTCTCATAGGGGTTCATCGGCTCAAGAGTGATGTTACGACCCGTTGCCTTAACCTGGCTTGCGTTTTTCCTTGCAAGGCGACGTAGCGTTTCCTCGCGCTTATTGCGGTAGTTCTCCGTATCGAGGGTGACGCGGGTATAGCTTTCCTGGCGGCGCGAGCGATTGACCACGAGCGAAGTGAGGTACTGTAATGCATCGAGGGTTTCTCCGCGACGGCCAATGAGCTGCCCCATCGAATCGCAATCGATGCGAAGACGGATGCTCTGCTCATCGACATAGGCGAACACTTCAGCCTCAAAGCCCATGTTCTTCAACAGTCCGCGAAGGAAATCTGCGGCGGGAAGATTCTCTGCCGCTTCCTTGGTGTAGTTGTACTCGGATGTGAAAGAAGCGGTATCGCGTTCCTCACGATGATGGCGCTGAGGGGCGCCACGGTCACTGCGTGGGCGGTCATTGCGGCTGCGATTATCGTAACCGTCCTTGCGTGCTTCGTGCTGTTCACGCGGCTTACGCTCGGGTTCGACTTCGCGCGGAGCTTCTACGACAGGAGCGGCACTCGCTTCCTCTTCAACCTTCTCGGTTAAGCGCACACGCGCCGGCTTGGCGCCGATGCCGAACAGACCCTTTGTTTCAGCCTGCAGTTGCTCGATCTTTACTTCATCGATGGATAATCCCATCTCACTTAAGCCCTTAAATACAGCCTCGTCAACCGAACGACCTTCAAATTCCATTACTCTCACGGTTTGTTTACCTCCATAAGTTCTCGTTCTTTGCGCATCGCTTTGTTTATGAAGATGTTGCTCGTGAGCGATGCAAGGTTGCTGATAGTCCAGTAAATCGCGAATGCCGCATTGGATGTTAAGCAGAAGAATACACTCATCGCGGGCATAACATAGAGCATGGTTTTGCCGGTGTTAGGTGTGCCGGGTTCGGGCTTGGGTTGTCCCTTTTGCATGATCCAGCTCGAAAGGAAAGTAGAACCACCGGCGAGAAGGGGCAAGATGAACCAACCGTTTGAATAGCCTTCGTACTGCGCACGTATCGGCGCGAGAAGGGAATCATAAGTGTCGATGGCACTTTGCGGTATGTTCGAAGGATCTGCAATAACGAAACCGAGCTCCTTGAAAGATTCATATGCCGCAGGGTTTTCCTGGAAGTAGAGGAGCTTTTGTATCTCGGAATTGCCCAAGAAATCGGAAGCTTCCATCAAAATCGGCATAATACCCGAATCAGGCTGCCAAATGTTAGTGACCCAGAGGAAACGGAAGCTGTCGAACATAGCGGTAGAACCGGTTTCGTGCAAATCGATGAGCAGTTTAACCATCATCTCATAGCCCCAGAAACGGAATGCCGCGATGAAGCAGAAGAAAAGGGGCATCATGATGAGCATGGGCAAACAACTGCCCCACATCGATACACCGCGATCTCTCATGAGCTTGCGTTGTGCTTGCTGGAATTTTTGTGGATTGCTTTCATACTTCTTTTGAAGTTTTTTGAGTTCAGGCTGTATTGCCTGCATCTTCATGCTCGATTTACGCGACTTAACATCACCGAAAAGTGAAAGGCCGCGAACTACGAGCGTTGCTATAATGATAGTTAAAACGAGCGAGCCGGCCGTAACATTTTCGTTGAGCCAGCGCATGCCCTGTAGGATCCATGTCGTCAAAAAGAAATCGCCTTGCAAGGGATTGAACCTCCTATTGTTGCCTATTTCACGGGGTCGTATCCGCCGTGAGAAAAGGGATTACAGCGCAAAATACGCCACAATGCCATTAATCCCCCGCGCCATGCGCCGTATTTTTCCACCGCCTCAATCGCATAACGAGAACAGGTAGGCGTGTAACGGCATACCGGAGGAAAAAAAGGGGATATTTGTTTTTGATAAAATCTGAATACTCCGAGAAGGACACGTTTCATGTGTCAGCCCTCCCCATGAACCTTCTGTGAAAGATCTGCGGTCAAAAGGTCCGCCTTGCGCAGCAGATAGCGCAATGTTTTTTGAATGTTGGCAAACTCTTCATCCTTAACGGATGTTCGTGGGATGAATATGAGTTTATATCCCGGCCTAATGTACGGGATACATGGTGTTATGGCCTCGCGTAGCCTTCGTTTGATTCTATTACGAACAACGGCGTTGCCAAGTTTTTTGGAAACGCTCAAGCCGATTTGGACATTGGCAGACTTCTTGGGTGTGTTCTGTCCGTTCTGCCCACTCTGCCCTTTGCGAGGTTTTTTCTTTCGCCGATCATGCACAAAAATCAAAGTGCACATTCGGCTACCTACGGATTTCCCCAAACGATATGTAAAGTGAAAATCCTTGTTACGTTTAAGTGAATAACGGCGTTTCATGCGTATCACCGCCCTTTTGTAATGATAAAGGAAAACACCGCACATAATGAGAGCATCGCACGTGCATCTCACTTTGTGCGGTGTTCAACGGTTCCCCATGAAGGCGCAAACGCGCCTATCAATGCCAACGACTTAATACGACTGATCACAATTATGCGCTCAGACGCTTTCTGCCCTTAGCTCTTCTACGCCTCAAAACATTACGACCATCGGACGTTTTCATGCGCTTACGGAAGCCGTGCACCTTGCTACGGGTACGCTTCTTGGGTTGGAATGTCATCTTCATGTTGCTTGCACCTCTTTTCTGCTTGTCAAGATAATCAGACGCGACGAAATTTAATAAACACCGCGACCATTGTGTTTTTCTTGGTGCACGCCACATGAAAGTGCGAAGTCCACCGATAAAATAGTATAGTTGAAAAACATGTTCTTTGTCAAGTCTTTTCGCTTTTTTTACTCAACAACATTTGGCTCGTTTGCTAAGTTAGTGTAACCGTAAGTGCTCAAAGAGCTTGTTTTGGATGTTTTTCCGCCAAGCAATGTTGAAAAAACAACATTTTTGCAAAAGCGGATCGCTTTAGTGCACTGCTTGACAGAAAAACATCTCAAAGTTCAATTTACGGCAACATTATTTAACAACAACCTTCTTGAGCTTAGCAAAGCGAGGAAGACCGTTTTCGTAAACCATGTCAGGTGTGCCCTGAATGAGGGGAAGTACATAGTCGAGGTATTCCTTCGTAACATTGTTGCCCTCGGCATTGATCCACGAATCGGGGAATTTCTTTTCGGTGTTTGCAACATCCTTCAAATCCATGAGCTTGATCTTGCAAACGTATTCGCCCTTATCGTCTGTGGTGCGCTCGAAGCCGACCATCTTGTCGGTTTCGCCCATAACAGCGCATTCAACCGCGGTTTTACCCGAAAGGAAGGACTCTTGAACGTCGGTCTCGGATGCGCAATGAGCGGCACAACGCTGAAGCAAGGAGAACTCGATGCCGCGAACCTTCGCGCCTGTTTCAGCCTTGAGTGTATTTGCAAGGTTAGCCGCGAGGCCGCCGAGCTGCTTGTGGCCAAAAGCGTCGACAGGAGCATTCTCTGCGCCATACTCGGCGATGAGCTTGCCTGTTGCGTCATGGATACCTTCTGATACAGCAACGATGCACTTGCCGTTCTTAGCGTAGATAGCTTTTACGTCGGCGATGAACTTGTCCATGTCGAAGTTGCGCTCGGGAAGATATACAAGGTCGGGGCCATGGCCGAACTGGCTGGCGATGGATGCGGCGGCGGTGAGCCAACCTGCATGGCGACCCATGATCTCGAGTACGCAAATCATGCCGGTATCATACACGCGAGCATCGAGGTAGATCTCCATGCAGCTTGTTGCAACATACTTTGCGGCGGAAGCGTAGCCGGGGCAATGGTCGGTACCGAAAAGGTCATTGTCGATCGTCTTGGGTACGCCCATGATGCGGCATTCGTAGCCGGCCTTTTGCATGTACTTGGATACCTTGTTGCAGGTGTCCATGGAGTCGTTACCGCCATTGTAGAAGAAGTAACGAACATCGTACTTTTTGAAGATTTCGAGGATACGCTTGTAATCGGTATCGTCCACTTCACTGTCCTTGAGCTTGTAGCGGCAAGAACCGAGTGCGGAAGAAGGGGTGTGAAGCAATAGGTGCAATTCGTTTGCATCCTCTTCGCCCATATCGTACAAAACGTCATCGAGAACGCCCTTGATGCCGTTTGCCGCGCCATAAACCTTGGTGATAGCGGGATTGTCGAGTGCGGTGCGGATTACGCCGTACGCGCTCGCGTTAATAACCGATGTGGGTCCGCCGGACTGTCCGATAATCAATGCGCCTTTTAGTGTTTCACTCATAATACTTTTACCTCCTATTTTATGCCATTTTGGCATTGGTTTACTTGGTTTTTCTACAGTATTTACTATACATTATTTTTTCCGGATTGCAAAGGGAAAAAACAACATTGATAAAAAAATATTTTCCGAGCCGTATAATCTATACGGTGTAGACAATAGCGTTCGCACCATAACTATCCTTCAAGTGCCGCATATAACACGGCCTTATAATCCTCAATCGCCATAGGCCGGGGATTGCTTTGTGTGGAGATGTTTTTTGCGGCCATTTCACATATCGTGCCAAAGTCGCTCTCCTTAACGCCGAAGCTCGAAAATGCCGGCAACTCCACTTCTTTGCAAAGTGCCTTCACGCCTTCCACGGCTTTCTTTGCACCTTCTTCATCATTCGAGAAGGAGTAGCCCATAGCTTTTGCTATGCGTGCGTATTTTTTCGATGCATGGGAGGACGAATACTCCATAACATATGGGAGGAAAACCGCGTTACACACCCCATGAGGAAGATCGTACAATCCGCCAAGTGCCTCTGCGATGCAATGTACGCTTGCTACATCGGAATGGCTAAACGCGATGCCTGCGAGCATGCTTCCCATGAGCATTGCATTCCTTGCATCCTCATCATCACCATTTTTATAAGCTTTGGGGAGATTCTCCATGATTAGCTCGATGGCGTAGAGCGCAACCGCATCGCTTATCGGTTCTGAACATGTGGCGCTATATGCTTCTATGGCATGTGTAAGTGCATCCACACCCGTTGCCGCGGTTACGGAAGGTGGAACGCTCTTGGTAAGCGTAGGATCGCATATCGCCGCAACAGCAGCTGTGTACGGGCTTTTGACCGTCATCTTATATTTATTCGTGCTGTCGGTGATAACGGATGAGAAAGTAAGCTCGCTACCTGTACCCGATGTT
>CAYJPI010000181.1:0-3054 GCA_964372005.1 uncultured Oscillospiraceae bacterium
TAGATAGCATTGATAATAATTGAAATAGTTCAAGCAAACATGAAAGCGGAGGATAACCGGATGAAGCTTCACTCCATTCCGGACACCCTCCGCAGTGCGAACACAATAAAAAAGTACATACGTGATAATAATTTCACAAAAAAACTTAGTTCGTATACTTGGAATGGTATGGGTTCTTCGTGGTGCAAGCAGCACGCGCATTTTCCTCCGCCTTATCAAGCATATGGCGCATGGAATTATTTGCATAAACAATTTGATCATACCAATCTTCGTTGCCTACATACCAAAGCTCAGCTACATATTTGCGTACACCCAAATCATAACCGGCATTAATTATAGCTTTGAAATCAACATGCCCTTTTCCAAAAGGTATTTCTCTAAATTTGCCGGGAAGCGTTTCTTTTAGGTGAATTGCAAATAAGTGCCCCTTGCCAACCCTCAAGTCGTCAACCGCGAATTTTCCCTCGCTCAAAGCTGCATTGGTGATGTTTCCGCAATCGGGATAAACACCGAGATAGGGCGAATTAACGAGATTGACATAGCGCATAGATTTTTCAATGGTGTTCATAAAATTGGTTTCCATGGTTTCAAACGCCAGAACCACCCCATGCTTTGCCGCCATGTTGGCCGCCGTTTTTATGCCATCGATAAACAGAGATTCCGTTTCGCAGTCACCCTGATCGTAATAAACATCATAACCTGCAAGTTGTATGATTTTCACGCCGACATAAGCCGAAAATTCAATTGCCTTCTCCATAATTTCAAGGCCCCGATTGCGCGTGGCGACATCTTTACTACCCAAGGGAAATTTGCGGTGGCCGCTCAAACACATCGAATGGATGAAGATGCCGGAGGAATGCATATCGTCGACAAGAGCATCGCGCTCAATAGTGGGCATATTGAGACGAGCGAGCTTCTCTTCGGTTTCATCAATGCTGATTTCCAAGTAATCAAAGCCCGCCTTTTTTGCATATAAAAGCTTATCCTTAAAAGATAGTGTAGCGGGCATTGATTTTTCATAAAGTCCCAAGGTATAACTTGCCATATTTCCCCTCATTGGAGTGCTCTTGTTCTGTTGGTTAAACTTATAGTTTCATTGTGCTTAAAGCTTCGCCTACATATCTTAAATTGCTTCTGCTGATATCAAACGGCAAGGAACAATCAGCCCCGACAACAAGACCTTGTGCACCTGCTTCCTGTACGATTTTTTGGGCTTCCGCCTTTATTTCTGCTTCGCTTCCTCTATAGAGAATCCCATCTTTGGTGTTTGCAAACCCACCTAATATGCAGCGACCCTTAAATATCTCTCTTCCTTCAGCTAAGGAAACACCCTCGACATGCGTTGCCCAATGCACGATTTTGCTCTTATACTTATTCCAATACGGCACTCTGTTGCGCTTTCCCTCATATCCGCAAATGTGAAGAATGGAACAATCGTTTATTTCGTTTGCGCATTGCATTATGTGCGCATCCACCTCGCCGAAATACTTATCATATTCCTCGTCGGAAATTACATCTATATCTTGATTCTGCACACAATAATAAATTCCGTCAGCTCCACTTTCCTTCATGATGGCTTCAACCTGGTAGATTGTTGCTTCGCCTACTCTCTTGAAAGCATCGCTCATCTTTTGCGGTGCTTCTTTATAGGCCGCCATGAAAGCTTCTTGCCCGTTTACTATCCTAAACAGCATAGAGGGCGAGAAAACATTGTAGATATACACCAAATCGTCACTGCAAGAAGTTATGTTTTTTACATTAGTTGCATGGCCTCGAATATAAGGGTTGTCCTTGCCTATTTTTACTATCTTTGAAAAATCATCAACATGATTAAAGTCGCAAAATCCTTCGCTCGGATATCGGAATAGTCCATCGCTCATAATCTTAACAAAATCCACGCCGGTTTCTTCCACAAATCTGAGCTGAGCTTCTTTTACATCAGAAAGCAAAGATGTGTCTTTCGTAGCATCGACTATGTATTCATCTTTCAGAAAATGACCCCATAGTGAAAATGGAACTTTATCTACCTTTTTGTTGTTGAATGCCGCTAATGTGCGTTCTCGTCTTGTCATGATTTTACTCTCTTTCTAAAATAAAATATATTATTGATAATTTTATGATATGGCATCCGCCTTCGCTTGTGAAGAATACCCGGACTCCTAGAGGCTCTCAAGAGCATTTATCAGCTTACGGTAGCGTGAATACTTTGCTTGCAGTGTTTTGTGTTCCTCGGGGTCGGGCTCAACGATGTCTTTTACGTTTACCATCACTTCTATTGCTTTATCCATCGTTTCATATGTTCCCGATGCTACCGAGGCCACAATTGCACAGCCCAAGCATCCAAGCTCCTCGGTGTCAATGATTTTTACGGGAATGCCTATGGTGTCGGCAAACATTTTTGTCCAAACTTTCGACTTGCAAACTCCACCTGAGAGTGCTATGTATGCAGGCTTTTCACGCGAGGCAATAAGCTTGCTTAGGTGATCCATATGACAAAAAACAACACCTTCGTATATGGCTCTGAGTAAATGCGACACATCGTGGGCATTATCCAGGCCATAGAAGCAAGCCTTGGGGACGTTCGTATTAGTCCCGTAGAGAAAAGGAAGGAACACCACATCCGAGTCGGTGGCTTTGAGCGATGCTACCAAGCTATTGGCGGTTTCATAATCGGTGTTTCCGCTTGAGTCTACAATTTGAGGGGTGAAATGCGTTAGGAACCAATCAAGATTTCCTGCAGATGTAGGACTGCTTGACTCGATTAAATACTTGCCGGGCAAACAAAACAGCGAGTTTACAACTCCATCTGCATTTTTGGTAGTGTTGCTCACATATTCATTGATAGACCAAGTGCCTGTTATTACATATACTGTATCGCTTTTATCGCCTCCCATTGCAAGAGCGCATGCATCAATATCAAACATTCCACCTGCAACAGGTATGCCCTCGGGAAGTCCCGTGGCTTCGGCGGCTTTCTTGGTTATATGTCCGCAAACATCGGTTGAATAGCGTAAAGGAGGCAAGCGATCAAACATTTCTTCTATCCCAAAAAGT
>CAYJPI010000181.1:3064-5598 GCA_964372005.1 uncultured Oscillospiraceae bacterium
CCAAAAAGTGAAAACAACTCCTTGTCAAACGAGGCTGTGGATAGGTTCATCATATTAGTTCCCGAGTAATCCGTTACTTCGGCAAAAGCTTCGCCTGTGAGGCAAAAGCGGATATAGTCCTTCGCTTCGAAAATCCATTTCACATTTTCTAATACTTCGGGTGAGTTTTCTTTGAGCCAACGTAAAAGCACTACGGGCTGGCAAGCGTACAAGCCTTGCTTTGAAATCTCCATGGCCTTTTTCATTGTGCCATCATCAACCCAACGTTTCATAATACTTAGGCCGCGCTGGTCCGTGGAGGCGATTCCCTTATATGCGGGGGCATCATCCTTCCCCCATAGATAAAGCCCCTTCCCGTGGCCGGTGCAACAAACAGCGACAATATCGCTCTTTGCTACGGTTGTTTTTTCGAGCATTCTTCTTATACATAATGCAGTTGTATCCCATAATAAGGTCATATCGCGTTCGTTAAAGTCGCTTCTGGGTGTTTCGAGAGGTGTTCTTTCCGAGTGAACGGATACAAATTTACCGAATTCATCGGATAATGCGGCCTTAATGCCCGTTCCTCCATTATCGATATTTACAAAATACTTCATTCTATCGCTCCTTTAATGATAAGCATTGCCTAAAATAAGTAAGTAAACGTTTTCATTTTCGGATAAAGAGTAACACATGATTGTGCTGATGTCAATATGATTTTCCTTCTTTTCAGGCAAAACCTAAAAAAGTTCAAATAAAATTATCGCAAAAAACGGATGCATAATAGTAAAAATAGTAAAATCTGTTAAAACTCAACTTGTTTTGAAGTATATCTAAAAACGTTTTCACGGTTTTTCATTACAAAAACAGTCAAAAGAGTGAATTATTAATATAAATTTTAGAAATATAATTGAAAAAAGTGTTGACAGAGGCAAAAAGGTGAAGTAAAATCAAAATTACAAAAGCAAGTTGTGAAAATGTTTTCAGAAAAATTCGCAAAAGAGTCTACACAAGAAAAAACTAAGTTTCTCAAAAAAAACAATACAGGAGGACAATATGAAAAGAACAAGTGGTAGAAAAATAGTGAAATTTGGTGCGTTGGTGCTATGCTTAGCTATGATGCTGAGCTTCGGTGTCGGATGTTCGAGCGGAAGCGATGAAATAGTTTTCGCGTTTGTGGGTCCGTTAACAGGTGACTTCGCTGAATACGGCCAAAGCATGAAGGCCGCCGCACAAATCGCAATCGATGAATGGAACGCAAACGGCGGCGTACTCGGCAAGCAAATCTCCCTCGTTGAATTCGACGATGCGAACTCCTCGGAGCAGGCGGCATCCGTAGCAGAACGTATAGTAGGAGATGATAGCATAGTTGCGGTTATCGGCCATTTCTCGTCCGGCGTAGCTATGACGGCGGCAGAAATATACCAAGAGGCAGGTATCGCTCTTGTAAACGGTACTGCAGCACATATCGATTTCGCAAAGATAGGCGATGGAATCTTCCGTAATAACGCTATGTACACAACCGATGCAAACAGTATGCTTCAGATGCTTGAGCACTTCGAGTTTGAACGCTTCGGCCTTTTAAACCCCAACTCCGATGCGGGTATATCGAACAGCACCGAGGTTGAATCCATGTACACACAGTATAAGGCTGTTGACTACGCACCCGAACTTGTTCTCTCTGAGCTTTATGAAGATGGTACGGTAGACTTCTCGGCAACCGTTGCAAAGTTTATCGAAGCTGATGTAGATGTTATCTACTCTTCCGGCGCATACGCACAGCTCGCTCCCTTTATTCAGCAGTATAAGGAAAGAGATCCCGAAATTGAAATCATCGGTACCGGCGCGGTGTTCTCCGAAGAGTTCCTCGCACTTGCAGGCGATGCGGCCGAAGGAGTACTGATTGAAACCAGCTTCTTCTATGGAAGCGAAGACCCGGAAGTAAAAGCCTTCTCCGAGAAATTTATGGAAGCATACGGAGCAAACCCAAGCACATTTGCGGGACAGGTTTATGATGGTACGAACGCAATCTTGCACGCAATAGTGAAGGGCGAATCAGCTGAGCGCGCGGATATAGTTACAAACCTTGCTACGACCGATTTCCAAGGCGTAACAGGAAAGATAACCTTTGATGAGGAAGGCAACACGCCCAAACAGCAGGTTGTAATTGAGATTCGCGATGGCGAGTATCATGAAATCCCCGGCGTTCTTCTTTCCCGCCCGGATTGGGAAGCTGCACGCGGTTTCTAAGCTGTTAGCGTAAGTTTGCGCTCAATACTGATTAAGCAATATAGCCCGTGCTATGGATTAGCGTATGTCGATACATAGCGCGGGTTTTTGTTGCCACTTATGAAGAATTTGCATATGCAAAACAGATGAGGTAACTTTCTATGATAGTAGAACAAGTAATTAACGGCGTGATGATCGGTATGGTTTATGCGCTCATCGCCGTCGGGTATTCTCTGGTTTTTGGAATACTGCGTTTGCTTAACATGGCGCACGGATCCATCTATGCTTTCGGGGCCCATGCCGCATTGCTGGTAATAGGCCTTTAT
>CAYJPI010000182.1:0-5571 GCA_964372005.1 uncultured Oscillospiraceae bacterium
GCTTCACGGTAATTAGCATGGTCATGCTCATATCAAGCATGCGCCCCGTACCCGAAATATCGCATGTTATAGGCAGGACACTTATATTTGCATCCTCGGTGTAAGGCATGTCGAGCACTATCGAAAACGGCACATCCTCGGTGAAGCTAACGAGCTTGCCATCATCGGTGCGATACAAAACGCTTACGAACAGCACACCATTCACCGCGAGCTTGCCCTCGCTCTCATGCGAACCGCTCACGAGCGGCCTTGCGGATGCGTACAGCGCATTGTATGCATCGGGGTAACCTTCCCTTATGAGTATGCTCTCGCGCAATGCGGCACGCTTGGTTGAACTTTCGCCCTCCATCATTACGGCTACATCCTCGCGGATGAGTTCGAGCGTACCGTCGAGCGCGTAAGCATCGCTAAGAATGGCGGCTTTATCGCTTCGTATACCGTCGGCATACAGGCCAAAGGTGATCTCAACGTTTACTCCGTTTTCCTCCGCCTCCATCGCAACATCGAACACGATGGCTTCGGCACATATATCGCTAAAGAGTGCATCGCCGATATCATTGCGCAAGGGTATAAGCTCTTCAAAGGGGATTGTTTCGGCGATGCGCACGGTTTCGCCCCCCTCCTCGCCCAAAAGCGCCTTAACAAGCACACGCCCCGAAACGAGGAGACCCTCAGCATTTTCATTTACATCCGTCACTTCTACCATTGCGTCGGACAGGAGAACGATTGGCATTTGTATCATAGCGTCGATGCCTTCGCGTATTCTCACCGTAGATGTGCCGAGAGGAACACGCGACTTGACCTCAAGCTCGTTCATCTTCTTCTCAATCGGCTTTCCTTCGATATCCTCGACGGCACGAAGGCGCGAGGGATCCTTCACCATCACGGGAAGCTCGATTATTCCATCCACCACGGCCGCATCGCCATCGGCGCGCACGCGCAGTTCTTGCAGTTGCGCGATGGCAAATGCGCGCATGTTGGTGTCAACGCCCTCCATATCAACATTATGCGAATAGGAAGCGACGGCGCTCATCCCAAAGGGCATCTCTCCTTCCTCGCCTTGGCAAAGAAGCTGTATGCGCACCGTGCCCTCCATTTCAACGCCATCCTTCTTCGTAAGTGCGCTTTCGTTTTGCGCATTACCCTGTGCATACAGCACCTGCGTCACCGTTCGTCCCAAAGGTATCCTCTGCGAAAATACGGCCTGTGAAACGGTTTTTCCCACTATTCGCCCTATATCGAGTTCACGGTACATCGCTTCCATAATATGCATCCCCCTCGTTTTTTGCAGTTTGCTATATAGTACGTGCTATTAAGCAAAAGTAGAACAAGGCGCACACTTTAAGGTGAATTTTACATACTATAGGGAAATGGGAGATGGTGCTGTCAACTTAAGAGCCGACAGCAAGTAATAAGTAATAGTGAAGAGTGAAAAAGGGGATGTGGAAAACTGCGTTTTCTTTTATTTTTATCTTATCATGTTTCTTAAGTTGACAGCATTGGATGGGAGGTGGTGCGATGAGACATTTTTGCGTATACAACAAGGGGGCTTTCAATTCATTCGATGCCGACCTAAACTCGCTACTACCCGGTGTTTATGCTTTGCCCTGTGCGCATTTCGTGCATAAAACTCGCTCTCACTTCATCTACACGGATGCGCGGCTGTTTAGCGCCTACGATGCACTATCAATGCTGCTTGGTGAACAAGCGAAGGTGCAAAGCGGTTTTCGCCGCATAGGCGAATGCGGCCGACCCTCGCAGTATGCAGGGCTCTCGCTGTGCTTGCATGTTGCTCCCATCGATAGATTTACATTAACCAAGCATGCTGTATCCGCCGGTTTTTCGGTGATGGATGGCGAGTGGGTTTCCCCGTCTACGCTGAATGTAGAATTGAATATTGCAAGCCCTTGCTCGGGCTATCGAGGATACCCCTTCTTGCGCGCAGGGGACGCGGGAGTGCACGCCTTCGTCCTTCAGGATGCGCTAACCCAAAGGGGTTACTACTTTGGCGGACTAAACGGCACCGTGACGGAAGGCACATGTGCGGCGGTGCATAAATTTAAGCGCGATATGGGGCTAACAAAAAGTAGCACCGTTGACGGTGCTACTTGGAAGCTGTTATTATGATGGTCAAAAAAATGTTATCGACATTCTCTATGCTATATTAGCCATATCGATCTCATAGTTCTTATTGCGTTCAAGCAAGTCCTTGAACACATTCTCATCCATGGGACGATCGAAGTAATAGCCCTGCGCGATGTCACAGCCGAGTTCCTTAAGCCTTTGTGCCTGCCTGGGCGTTTCAACGCCTTCGGTTACAACTTCCATGTTGAGTTGCTTTGACATGTTGATGACGCTTTCAACCACGAACGCACCCTTACTCTCGTCTATATTATGGTCGAGGAAGGCTTTATCGAGCTTTATTACATCCACATCCATCATCGCAAGTTGGTTTAGCGATGACACTCCTGCGCCGAAATCATCCATGGACACGCGGAACCCCGAGCGTTTTAGCCATCGAACCTGTTCTGCGTAGCGCTTTGTATCGCCGAAGAGTGCACTCTCCGTTATCTCAACATCGATTGCGGTAGGCTCTATATTGTGTACATTTAGCTTGCCCATAAGAACATCAACCAAGTCATCACGCATTAGTGTGAGGCCGGATAGATTAACCGCTATCGACGGCACGTCAAAATTATCGCGATTCTCCTTGATGAAGCGGCATGTTTCATCGAACACGTAAAAATCCAAATCCGCAATAAAACCATTCGCCTCGAATATGGGGATAAAGTCGTTAGGGTAAAAGCGCGGCCCATTTTCGGGTATCCATCTAACGAGGGCTTCCGCACCCGTTACCTTTAGCGTGTTCAAATCCACCTTGGGTTGGTAGTGAAGCTTGAACTCGTGCTTATGTATCGCGCTTTCCATGCGCGACACTATGTCGAGCTTTCTTTCATATGCTTCCTTCATCGCTTTATCGAATACAGTGAAGTTTGTGCCATGCATGGGCTTGCCTTTGCGCCTTGCTACGGATGCACAATCCTCCATAAGATTAAAGTGCACATTACAATCGGTAATCGGATATATCCCAAAGGACATGCTAAGGTAATAGCCTTCACCTACAACCGAGCGGATCGCCGGCTCGATATAATCCCTATAGGCACGCTCGATGGTTAGCGAGTTTTTACGGCTTTTGAATACGCAAAACTGCTCGGATGTTATGCGCGTTACGGCGGAGCACTCATCACTGTAGGCATCCTTGAGTGCGTTTGCCATCGCTTTAATAACGTCGCTTCCTCGCTCCAGTCCAAACATGCTGTTAATAAGTCGAAAGTAGTCAATATCAAAAGAAATTAGGTCGTATTCATTGGTCTTTGCGTATCTAAGCCTTTGCTCGCAAATCTTCGTGAAAAGCGTGTGTGATACGAGCCCCGTCATTTCATCGTAGTTGATCAAATGAGAAATCGCCTTTCGCTTTGCGCTCTCCATACGCAAAAAGAGTATGCAAACCACCGCAATGGTTGCAAGCGCGATAAAAGCGAGTATCACATGGTTTTCCACCACAAATTCGCCCCAAAAGGTTAATGGTGCCGATAATTCTTTTGCAATTCCCTCGTAGTTGGTTGTTTGTGTTGATTGGGCTGTGACAGGATTTAACGCTTGAGGAATCTTAGCGTTGGCAGTGATAGTAATTGGGTGAATTGTTGCTAAAAGCAAAGCAAAGAATGCTTGTGTGGTGTACATGGTTTCGCCTATCTCCTTCGAGCAGCTGTGCAGGCCACGTAGCCTACAGTAAGGGTAGAGACAATGGTGAGATCTTACACATCGCAAATGTAAAATCATGCACGATGTTTTATTCAAGGTAATATTACCATAGGGTCACAGATATTTCAAGTAGAAAATCAGTAAATTAAGTAAAATCGAGGCAAATTATTTTTTCGCGCGGGAAGGCAATAGCCAATCCGATGGCCTGATATCCGCAAAGCCCGCTTCCTCATCCACCTTACCGAGCGTCATGAGTGCGGAATAGTCCTTGATTCGCTTCATTCGCGGTTCACGCGTGGCCATAATAACGCCTGCGCCTGCTACTTCCACGCCGAATTCGCGCATCATCGAGGATAGTGCTTTTAGTGTGCCTCCACCCTTCATAAAGTCATCTATAATCAGTGCTCGTTGGCCGGGCAAAAGGCTCCTTCTTGGTAGGCTCATCGTCTGCATATTCTTGGATGTGCCGCTCATGTAATTAAGTGTCACTACCGATCCTTCAGTCATACGATTATCGCGCCTTGCGGTAACCATCGGCGTGCCGAGTGCTTTTGCAACCATCAATGCTATAGGCACACCCATAGATTCGACGGTAACCACAACATCGGCATTCACATCGTGGAATTTCCTTGCAAATATTTCGCCCATGCGCGAAAGTTTGCGCGGGTTTGAGAACATATCTACGGTGAATAAAAAACCACCGGGTAGGATGCGCTCATTGTCGGAAAGTTCCTCGCACAATGAAAGCACGAACGATGCATCCGCATTATGTCCATAGAAGGGGTAAAAGCGCACACCGCCCGACGCGCCGTTGATACTTTCAACGATGCCAAGCTCGTAGCGTTCCATCACCGTGCGCACGGTTGTTATGTCCTCGCTCAAGGTGGATTTCGCGCAGCCGAACCACTCTACGAATTCTCGAAGGGTAAACAGCCTGCCCGGTTCGGCAGTTAGTGCGCGTGTTATTGCCGCTACACGCTCGGAGCGTTTAATTCGTTCTCCACTTATTCCACTCATGTTACACCCTCCTTTTCATATAGTGTTATTTTACACACAAACACAAACAATTACAATAGCAGTAAAGTATATTATTCGGGAATTCATGTTAATTCTTTGTAAGTTTTATAAAGAAAAGGCTGATTTTAGGGCAATGGTTAGTTATGAATAACTTAAATATATTATGATAACCGAGCGTTATGCGGTTTGGCGAACATATTATCAATGCTGAAATACTCGAAATCTATGGTTTCGGGTGCGAAAAACTCCGCCACAGCGGCGTACCCAAAAACAGTGGTAGCGTAAAATGTCGTACATGGCCGCGTTTACAAGGCCATAGACATTTTACAAGCGTGCTGTTTAAGGTGGTCATCGTCGACAGCGATGACATAACACATTGATGAAACGTCGAAAATCTTGCGATTTTCGACGCGGAAGAGGAGCCGCAACGTAGCGCGTGAGAGGTGATTTTTTGAAAAAAAGTTGCCGCGAACATAGCGGCGTTTGCGGCGACGGGGTCAGGGGCTCTCCACTTCGCCTCCCGTTGCTTGTGCTTCGCACTGCGCAACTTTGATCGGCGGCGTTCCCCGGGGTGGCAAAAACAGTTCACCGGACTGTTTTTGTGAGCCCTTAAGGTGGTGTTTGTGCCGCAGGCCAAACACATTATCCTTGATGAAATACTCGAAATCTATGATTTCGGGTGCGAGCCCCTTGAAAGGCCGTCAGGGGCTCTTCGCGAGGACTCGCCTTGCTTGCCTTTCAGGCTACGCGCGTTGCTCGTCATCGCTACCCGGCTCGGGAAAACAGTCC
>CAYJPI010000183.1:0-5533 GCA_964372005.1 uncultured Oscillospiraceae bacterium
ACGTCGCAACCGACTTACACTCCAATTGCTCCCACTGTTGTAATACCCGAAAGTGATAGACCTTCCGTGTATGATACGCAGATATCGCAAGAATCTGATATGGGCAATTCGGATGTATCGGATGACAAATAATTTCTTTGAGAGGAAATACTATGACTAAGGCAATAGTAACCGTTGTAGGACACGACACATTGGGAATCATAGCTAAGGTGAGCACTTTGCTTTTTGAGAACGGAGTGAACATACTCGACATAAGCCAAACGGTTATGAGCGAGTACTTTACCATGGTAATGCTCACGGATGTATCAAAGAGCACAGTTGCGTTCGACGTGCTTCGCGCTGAGCTTAAAGCGCTGGGCGAGCAGATGCATTTGTCCATGCGCATTCAGCATCAGGAAATATTTGATGCTATGCATGCGATAGATTAGGGGCAAAATATGATTGAACAAAAGCAGATACTTGAAACGGTACGTATGATCGAGCAACAGCATCTCGACATACGCACGATCACGATGGGTATGAGCCTACTTGATTGCGCCCGCGCCGATGCTAAAGCAAGCTGCGATGCCATCTATGATAAGGTGACTTTATTCGCTCGCGACCTTGTGAAAACGGGTGAGGAGATTGAATCCGAGTTCGGTATACCCATAGTAAACAAGCGCATAAGCGTAACCCCTATATCGCTCGTTGCCGCCGCAAGCGGTGCAAAGGACTATGTGCCCTTTGCTAAAGCGCTTGACCGTGCGGCTAAGGAAGTTGGGGTTAATTTCATCGGTGGGTTCAGTGCACTTGTACACAAGGGGACTACCGCTTCGGATGAAATACTAATAAAGAGCATACCTGAAGCTTTGACGGTGACGGATCACGTTTGCTCGAGTGTAAATGTAGCATCCACCAAGGCAGGCATCAACATGGATGCGGTTGCATATCTCGGTGGAGTCATAAAGGAAGCGGCTGAGCTTACCAAGGACCGCGACGCCATTGCGTGTGCCAAGCTCGTGGTGTTTGCAAATGCAGTTGAGGATAACCCGTTCATGGCCGGTGCATTCCATGGCGTGGGCGAACCGGAGTGCTGCATAAATGTAGGTGTTTCGGGGCCGGGCGTGGTGAAATCCGCACTTGAACTCGTGCAGGGTGAACCCTTTGATATCGTGGCGGAGACGATTAAACGCACCGCATTTCGTATTACTCGCATGGGTCAGCTTGTGGCGATGGAAGCATCCAAACGCCTTGCCGTACCTTTTGGTATAGTCGATTTGTCACTTGCACCAACACCTGCAAAGGGTGATAGCGTGGCTCGCATTCTAGAAGAGATGGGACTTTCGGTTACCGGTGCCCACGGCACGACGGCCGCACTGGCGATGCTAAACGATGCGGTTAAAAAGGGCGGCGTAATGGCATCATCCCATGTTGGAGGATTATCAGGAGCATTCATACCGGTAAGTGAAGATGAAGGCATGATTGCGGCCGTTGAACAAGGTGCGCTCACGCTTGAAAAACTCGAAGCTATGACATGCGTGTGCTCGGTCGGGCTGGATATGATAGCCGTGCCGGGCGATGTCCCCGCGTCGACTCTTTCAGCCATCATAGCGGATGAAGCCGCGATAGGCATGATAAATGGCAAAACCACGGCCGTGCGTATTATCCCCGTACCCGGAAAAACGGTTGGCGACTCTGTGGAATTTGGCGGCTTGCTCGGATACGCTCCGATCATGCCGGTGAATAAACACAGCGCCGAGAAATTTATAGCACGTGGCGGGCGCATCCCTGCGCCGATACACTCGCTGCGCAATTAATTTATTTTGTTTACTGGCGCGCGGTATTTTCCGCGCGTTTTGGTTTATTCTAAGTGTATATAAAAAATCGGAGGAAATCACTCATGGCAATAAAAACACGTGACATGGTCAACGTGGATTCAACATGGAACTTATCAGACATATTCGCAAATGATGCGGCATGGGAAGAAGCCTATAAAAACGCACAAGCTGAAGCCGAAGCCTATGCACCAAAGTACAAGGGTACGCTTACAAAAGGCGCTAATGCGCTGTTGACGGCGCTTAATGCGAGCGATGAAATTGAGTTGCAGCTTGAGAAGATATATGTATACTCGCATTTATCGCGTGACCAGGATAATGGCAATGGTAAGTATCAGGCGATGACAGACCGCGCCATGCAATTGAATGTAAACTATTCGGCGAGCTGTGCGTTTATGACGCCCGAGATACTGTCCATAGACGAAAAGACGCTTGAAGCATGGGCAAATCAGCCCGAATTGAAGGAATATCGGCATACACTTTTACACATTAACAAGAAGCGTAAGCATGTGCTTAGTGAGGGAGAAGAGCGATTGATGGCGCTCGTGAGTGAGCCGCTTGAAGGCGCTAACAATGTGTTTACAATGCTCGACAGCGTTGACCTTCGCTTTGGATCCATAAAGGATGAAAAGGGGGAAGAGCACGAACTTACGCACGGGCGCTTCCGCGAGTTTCTTGAGAATAAGAATCGCGATGTGAGAAAAAATGCGTTTGAAACCTACTACTCATCGTATCAAAAATTAACCAACACCTATGCCGCATCCTACGCCGCCAGCGTAAAGGGAGATGTATTTGCGGCCAAGGCTCGTGGATATGAAAGTTGCCTACAGATGGCATTGTCGGGCGGAGATGTTCCGCTTGGAGTGTATGATAGACTTATCGAAGCGATACATGATCGCTTGCCGGTGATGGATAAATACCTCGAGCTTAGAAAGCGCGCACTCGGATTAGACGAGCTTCATATGTACGATTTGTATGTGCCTATGGTAGCCGAGGTTGATATGCCGATGACATATGACGAGGCGAAAGCACTCGTTAAAGAAGCCCTGCTTCCATTAGGCGAACGATATCAAGAACTTCTTGATGAGGCATATGAAAACCGCTGGATCGATGTGTATGAAAACCGCGGTAAAACCACCGGGGCGTTCGCTTGGGGGGCTTACGGAGTGCATCCCTATGTTTTACTAAACTATCGCCCGAATGTTGATTATGCGTTCACGCTTGCACATGAACTTGGGCATGCAATGCACTCCTACTTGTCCGACGAAACACAACCATATCCGACCGCGCAATATAAGATAATGGCCGCAGAGGTTGCATCTACCGTGAATGAGGTATTGTTGCTTCGCCATCTATTATCCAAGGAGACGGATGACAAGCGCCGCGCATACCTTCTCAATCATTTCCTCGAGCAGTTTAGAACCACGGTATTCCGCCAGACATTGTTTGCGGAATTTGAAAAGATATCGCATGAGATGGGCGAAAGCGGTGAACCGTTGACTGTGGAAAGCATGAGCAAGGCATACCGCGAGCTCAACGAAAAGTATTATGGGCGCAATGTTGTTATCGATGAGCAGATCGACATCGAGTGGATGCGCATACCGCATTTCTACCGTGCATTCTATGTTTACCAGTATGCGACGGGATTTTCAAGCGCGGTTGCTATCGCTAATAGCATACTCGAGGGAGACGGCCTTGGCGATTACATGGAGTTCTTGAAGAGTGGCGGCAGTGATTACCCGATTAAGCTTTTGCAAAAGACGGGTGTAGACCTTACAAAGAAGGACAGCATATTGAAGGCGCTCGATGTGTTCGAAGAGACCATAGGCGAGCTTTCAAAGCTAATAAAGTAATCAAGGATGAAAGGGGGTAATGACATGGAAGAGATTAGCAAAAAACAATTTATCCTAAAAGCGTTCACCGAGGGCGGTGAGTATAATTTTTTCCCGGATGGGATGCTGTCGTTGGCTGTCGATGCGCTCATCGAGCTCGATGAGGAGTACATGCAAAAGAGCGGAGTGCTTGATGATGACGGCGTATACGATGATGATGCGGCATTTGAGCATATTCAGGCAGGCATAATCAGCAAGTATCCTGATTACAAGATGTATGCGATGAGATTTGTTGAGGATTACCTTGACATTAATGAAGATTACCTGACCGAGACGGGTCAAATTGAGTGGGATTGATCATTCACAAACGGAAAGGAGTACACAAATGAAACTTGCATTTTCGACACTGGGGTGCCCCGGATGGAGCTGGGGGGAGATCGTAGCTACAGCTAAGGACTTGGGCTTTGTAGGCATTGAGCCACGCGGCGTACAGAACGAAACAGTGATGCCGAATGTACGCGAGCTTAGGGCAGAGAATGTTGCGGATACACGCCGTCAACTTGAGAACCTTGGGTTAACCATACCTTGCATCACTGCAGGGTGCCGCATACAGGATGAAGCTGACGAGGCGCAGATACTCGCATACATTGAGACAGCCGCTGCGCTCGGAACGCCTTATGTGCGCTTGCTTGCTGACGACACCATCGCGCCCGAAAAGGATGTTGACGAGGATGCAATCGTCAAACAGGCAAAGAAAATAGCACCACACGCACAGAAGCATGGTGTTACCATACTACTTGAAACGAATGGCGCGTTCTCCGACTCCAAGCGTTTGAAGGCACTGCTCGAACGCATCGACAGTGCGAATTTTGGCGCGCTATGGGATATACATCACACCTATCGTTTCGGCGGCGAAGCACCCGTTACTACGGTGAAAAGGCTTGGGAATCTCATAAAGCATGTTCATTGCAAGGATAGTATCATGAAGGATGGAAAGCTCCAGTATCGCATAATGGGGCAGGGCGATGTGCCTGTGCGCAATGCCGTAATCTGCTTGCAGGACATCGGCTACATGGGGCAATATTGCCTCGAGTGGGTGAAGCGTTGGGATCTCACACTTGAAGAACCGGGCATCGCTTTTGCACAATACCTAAAGTACATGAAGGGTTAAGAAATCACTTAGAGCTTATATCGCGGCCGCTTTTGAAATATTTCGAAGGTGGCTGCTTTTATTTGCGAGAAGCAGAGAATGTGGTGAATGCGCGAGCTATTCATAAATTTTATTCGTGCTATATGTCTTTGTGGGAATAAGCACATACATAACTTCATAACATGTACAAAGTATGCTTGGGGGAGGTAATCGACACATGGTATACGGGGGTTATTGTGATGGCATAAAAGATTCTTACATAGAGGATAGGGTGCGTGCACTTGCCTTATACATAATCGAAAATGGGGCAACCGTACGCGATGCGGCAACGATTTTCAAGGTAAGTAAATCAACCGTACATGCGGAAAAGAAGACAGGGAACGATTCTGGATAGTGGTCAATTAATGGCTAAAATACGGGATAAAATCACAAGATGCTTGCCTATGGGAGCATCTTTTTTTGTTGCTCCGCAATTAAACGAAGGAGGTATTGAAAATTGAAAAGCTCCGCCAAAAACATAAGTTTGACATCGGTAGATGATTTGTTTTCCACCGAGGAAACGCGGCAGGACGCACAGCGTGAAAAAGTGGTCGAGATATCCTTGACGGAATTGCATCCGTTTCACGCTCACCCCTTCAAAGTGCTTGATGATGAACGCATGATGGATACGTTCGAGAGTGTCAAGGAATATGGTGTGCTTGTTCCGGCGATTGCGCGACCAATTGAAGGGGGCGCAG
>CAYJPI010000184.1:0-5503 GCA_964372005.1 uncultured Oscillospiraceae bacterium
ACGATGTGGACAATGCGAACAAAGTAAACCGAAAGGTTAAGGGGCTAAAGGATAGGATCGATTCGTATGATAAGCTCGTCAGTGCCTCGGAGGATATCGAAACCTTGATGGAGATGATACTCGAGGAAAATGACGAGGATATGCTACCCGAACTTGAAGCGGAGTTTTCTGCCTTCTCAAAAGGCGTTGAAACGCTTCGCCTTTCAACACTGCTAAAGGGTGAGTACGATTCGCAAAATGCCGTTTTAAGCTTGCACGCCGGCGCAGGTGGAACGGAAGCGCAGGACTGGGTGCAGATGCTCTACCGCATGTACACGCGCTATTGCGAGGCGCGTGGTTTTTCCGTGCGTGAGCTTGACATGCTTGACGGTGACGAGGCCGGCATAAAATCTGTAACATTTGAGGTGACGGGCGATAGTGCCTATGGCTACTTGAAGGCCGAAAAGGGCGTGCATCGCCTTGTTAGAATATCGCCATTTGATAGCTCGGGAAGGCGGCATACATCCTTTGCATCGCTCGATGTTACGCCGATATTCGATGATGATTCGGGTGATATTGTGATAGATGCGGATGACATTCGCGTTGATACCTACAGGGCATCGGGCGCGGGCGGACAGCATGTTAACAAAACTTCGTCCGCAATAAGGATAACGCATAATCCTTCGGGCATCGTAGTACAATGCCAAAACGAGCGTAGCCAGCTGCAAAACCGCGAGATGGCAATGCGCATGCTAAGAGGCAAGCTACTTGAATTGAAGGATCGCGAACGCATGGAGCATATGGCGGATATCAAGGGTGAGATGAAAAAAATTGAGTGGGGAAGCCAGATACGCTCGTATGTTTTCCAACCCTATACACTCGCTAAAGACCATCGTACAGGTGTGGAAAACGGAAATATTCAAGCGGTTATGGATGGCGACCTCGATTCGTTCATCCATGCATTCCTCGTACAGAGTTAAAATTCAGTGTGACGATTATGAAACATCTTTTCACTATTGTGTGAAAATGCTTTTGTCTGTGATAAAATAATACCACAACGAAGCGCACTTATAGGAGGCGGAAGTATGCAAATGCTCTTTAAGCCGGGCATGGCGGCACTGCATCATTCCCGAATGTTGGCATATCGAATGCCGCAGGGAGCGATAAAAACAGGGGAATCCCTTTTTCTTGCGATTGATGCGGATAAGCGTTTTGTTTCCGCTACTTTGCGGCTATGGAATCATGGCAAGGAGCATTTACTCGATATGCAGGAGGAACGCGGGCCGCTGGGTAGGCGATTTCACTGCAAACTTACCGCTCCCACCGAAGTGGGATTGGTTTGGTACTACTTCATACTTCGCAAGGCCGATGGGAGCGTAGAGTATTACGGCGGCGAAAGCGGTGAGGGCTACATAGCAAACAGCGATCCGAGGGGCTATCAAATCACCGTATACTATGCGGACTTTGAAACGCCCGAGTGGTTTCGAAAGAGCGTGATGTATCAAATTTTCCCCGATAGATTTTTTCGCAAGGGGAACCCTAAGAAGGGTATCGCGTACCATGAAAAGCGCGGAAGGAAGATGCGCTTTCACGAAAACTGGGATGAGGAAGTTTGCTTTCTTCCCGAAGAAAACGAGCCATACTATGAGCCGAATGATTTTTTTGGTGGGACATTGAAGGGCATCACACAACAGCTTCCCTATCTTGAAGAAATGGGAGTTGGGTGCTTGTACATCAACCCCATCTATGAAGCAAATTCGAATCATAGATATGATGCGGGGGATTACCTAAAGGTTGACCCCATTTTAGGAAATAACCGCGACCTAAAGATGCTTGCGAGGAAAGCGAAAAAACATGGTATTCGCTTGATGCTCGATGGCGTTTTCTCTCACACGGGCGATGATAGCCTATACTTCAATAAGTATGGGCGGTATAAACCACTGGGCGCGTATCAAAGCGAAAAATCACCTTATCGCGCATGGTATGATTTCGGCGAGTATGGCGATGTCGGCTATCGATCATGGTGGGGATTCCCCAAACATCCCGAGGTTGAGGAACTCAATGAGAGCTACCAAGAGTTCGTGTATGGGGAGAAGAAGAGCATCGCGGTGCGCTACGCTAAACTTGGCGTGACAAGCTGGAGGCTCGATGTGGCGGATGAACTCCCCGATGAATTTATTGGGCGATTAAGAAGCAGGCTAAAACGCATCGAAGGTGACAGCGTGGTTCTCGGAGAAGTTTGGGAAGATGCATCAACCAAAGAGGCGTATGGAAAGCGGCGCGAGTATGTGCTGGGTAAAACTCTTGACAGCGTGATGAATTATCCGTTCAAAGAAGCTGTTTTCGATTTTCTGCTGGGACATATCGATGCTCACGTATTTTCCCATAGACTATGGATTCTTCGAGAGAGATACCCTAAACCTTTCTACTATGCATGCATGAATCTGCTTTCCACGCATGATAGCGTAAGGGCGATTACCGCACTTGCCGGTGCACCGCATAGGGATAGTCTAAACCGCGAGCAACAAGCGCACTTCAAGCTTACCGATGAAGCTTTGGTTGTGGGAAAGAAACGCTTTATCATGGCAACTGCAATCTCCATGGCGATTCCGGGCGTACCGAGCATCTACTATGGCGATGAAGTGGGAATGACAGGAATGGCAGACCCATTTAACCGAAGGACATTTCCTTGGGGTAGAGAGGATGAGGCGCTAAGGCGGGCTATCAAGGCGACTGCGCGTGAACGTAAAAACAATGTCGCGCTATATAACGGATACTGCAAGATGGGCGCGATAAATGAGCATGTGTTCGCAATACTTCGCTTTACCGATGGTGAAGATGCGTTTTCTCAGCCATCAAAAGAGGCTTGTGTGCTCACGCTGGTTAATCGACACATTGAGGATACTATGGTGGAAATTCATAACTCAAGCATACTTGAGGGAGAAGATGGAATGAAGGATGTGCGATTCTCGGGCACCTGGCGCGATGTTATCGGCGGCGAGGTTATAAACAATGAGGATGAAAAGCTAAGAATAAGGCTTGCACCTCAATCGGCGTTGATGCTCATTCGCGATAATATATGATGAAAAATGTGTAAGACAACTGATTTGGTGGTAAGATTAAAGGAGAGATACTAATGTTTCAAGGACGCTATGGGAATGATTATCTCAATCGAGCACTCTGCTTTATAGCAATAGCGGTAACGATTGTGAACATGTTTTTGCAGTTCATTTTCGGTTTTTCGATTATTACGCAACTGTTGGGAATCGTATCAACGGTACTGCTGATTGTGGTATTCGTGCGAATGTTCTCGAAAAACTTCCAAGCTCGCCAGCTTGAAAACCAACGCTTTATGAAGATGTGGGGTGATTTCCAAAGCACTTGGCAGAGGAGAAAACAAGGCGGAGGAGCGCAAGCTAAAACCGCCAAGAAGAACCCTACCTTTGAGGAGAGACGCAAGCACAAGTATCTCGTTTGTCCGCAATGCACACAAAGGCTAAGAGTGCCGCGTGGCAAGGGAAAAATACGCGTTACATGCACCCGCTGTGCAAACAAATTTGAGGCAAAAACATAATAACATGCTGTTGGAGGAGAAAACCATGGAAGTTACGAAGGATATGACTATCGCGAATATCATTGAGATGGATCGAGGAATTGCAGACATTTTGATGGCGTCGGGTATGCACTGTCTTGGTTGCATTATGGCCCATGGCGAGGATTTGGGACAGGCTTGCTCCGTTCACGGGATTGATGCCGATGAGATGGTTTCGGACATTAACTCGTATCTCGCATCAAAGTAATTAATATTTGGCAAAAAAATATTTCATGAAGGAGAATCGACTATGAAGTATATCTGCACCGTTTGTGCCTACGAGTATGACCCCGCGCAGGGTGACCCCGATAATGGCATCGCGCCCGGAACAGCTTTTGAAGATATCCCCGATGATTGGGTTTGCCCGCTTTGCAGCGTAGGTAAGGAATTATTCGAAGAGGCATAAATCGCACTACGTAGCGATTGTATAGTGTGGTGAGAGCATGTTTTCTCCGATAGTGGAGCATCCATTGGCACATAATGTGTCAATGGATATGCTCGAATCCTTGAAAATACTTATATGTGCACAATCTAACCGATATGGCTACATGTTGCCCTCACTCGATCGGTTGAATAGATAGTGGTGCATTTTGAGACAGAAACTTTTTGAACGCCCCATTCTCGCGGATACTTGCGCCCATGTGAGCGCGTTGAAGTACCGATACTCGATGAGTTTTGCCTGAGCGTCGTCGAGAGTGAGGAGCCACTCTTCTATTTCGAGGAGACATTTCATTTGATTCATCGCACGTAAATCCCATTCTCGTAGCAGTTTGCTTGCTTCTTCGCTATTCTCGTTGTTTTCTTCAATCTTTTTTTTGAGCCAAAGAATTTCGCTTTTAGTTTTCTTGAGGTGTTCTTGTGCGTGACGATAGTTTTGCAAGCATCTTAGCCATCGTGCATCGGATGTTGCAAGATGATTCGATTTTTTGTTTTGCATATTAACCATTCCTTTCATATATTATGATCGATATTTGATCGACATTGTGATGGGATGCCTGAAGAGGTAAACATAACATGGAAATAATTTCTCAGTAAATTAGATAGTGTTGACGCTATCCAAATATACACTCGCATCCCCCACACGAACGTTTGTGTGGAATAATTCAAAAGGAGGTGCACACCATGAGTATCGGTAACCGACTGCGACAAGCTATGCATGCACGCAATATCAGACAAGCCGACTTGAGCGAAAAGAGCGGCGTGAGCCAGTCCCTTATATCTGACTATTGCAATGATAAGAAGGTGCCTTCTCTGAGCAATGCAAGGGCAATAGCGGAAGCACTGGGCGTGAGCCTTGATGAGCTGGCGGATCGTGACCCTACCGCGCTTGAGGGCGTGGCCGCTCACTTCGATGACACGAATTTGCCGAGCGAGGCACTAGAGGAGTACAATCAATACGTTGCATACCTCGCCTTCAAGTATCGGCATTGACAAGGGCCAGTTCCCCATCCACCAATTTCAAGCGCAATAGAGCGGCAGCCTCGGTTGAGCTTTCGTTTCGGTTGCGAAAGTGAGATAAACTTTTATGATTATAAGCACAAGCATTATATAGTTCGATGCGCTCCCATTGCGCAATTTCGCGCCTTAGCGACTTTCGCGTTTTCGCATCGATGTTTGAGTACATCCTTAAAAGCGGCTCGAGGCGATTCATTCGTTCTCGAGTCAGCAATTTTGTTTCAGGGTTTTCCGATTCGTCGGCAACGAGGTGTACCTCATCGGTGATGTGCTGGGTTTTATAGCCCCTCGGGTTCCCACCCCTTAGTGCTACAGAAACTGCAGTTCTCATCTCTATCCATGCATGAGAGCTGAACTTCAAACTCCCTTCACGATAGCGATATACGGCGCGTATGAAACCTTCCGTTGCGGACTGTTTGATATCCATTTCATCTATGGCACTATCCAATCTCGAAACATGCAGATATCGCTTTACGA
>CAYJPI010000185.1:0-5489 GCA_964372005.1 uncultured Oscillospiraceae bacterium
ATCTTGCAGTTCCTTGATGTAGCGTGCATCGCTGTTTCCCATATTCACCTCCAAAATCGGCGCTAACGGTTGCATTATAATATACACTTACTTTATACTATCATATGATAACTCGCATTGCAAGAAAAGACCCAATTTCAGCTCGAAACTTGAAGAAAAAAGATGAATTTCTTTTCATAATATTATTTGCTTGCATTAGAATGAAAAACTGATATAATGGGTGAGCAAGAAAAGGGGGCATTACATGGAATCTACGAAAAACACGACTCAAAACACCGACCGTATGGGGAGTATGCCGATAGGAAAACTGCTTATCAGCATGTCTCTACCCATGATATTCTCCATGCTCATACAAGCATGCTATAATATAGTAGATAGTATTTTCGTTGCTCAACTGGGAGACCAAGCATTAAACGCTGTAACACTATCCTTCCCCGTGCAGATGTTCATCATCGCATTTTCGGTTGGTATCGGCGTGGGAATGAATTCGTTGATATCGAGGCGCTTAGGTGAAAACAGGATTGAAGATGCAAAGGATGCCGCACTCAACGGTTTGCTTGTACAGCTTATCGGGGCAATAGTTTTCCTCATTCTTGGATTATTATTTGCGCGCCCGTTCTTCACCATGTTCACCGATGATGCGGTTGTAGTAGAAATGGGCGGCTCCTATCTAACCATATGCATGGCACTTTGCGTGGGAACATGCTTGCAAATCTCAACCGAGCGTATAATGGTTGGAATGGGCAAAGCCACAAGCGCGATGATAATACAAATCATTGGCGCCGTAATCAATATCATACTCGATCCTATTTTGATATTCGGACTCTTCGGCATGCCCAAGATGGGCATTACCGGTGCGGCGGTTGCAACCGTAACCGGCCAAATCATCGCGATGGTATTCGGCTTATACCTAGTATTTGCAAAGAAACATATTATTACCTTTACTCTCAAAGGCTTCCGTCCTAACGGCAAGTCCATACGCGAAATATTATCAGTCGGTTTGCCGGCGATGATCATGCAGTCCATCGCGTCCATACTCACGCTCGGCTTCAATGCTATTCTTGTCGGTTTCACTCCCATTGCAGTCAACGTGCTTGGGGTATATTTCCGTCTTAATTCATTCGCTTTCATGCCGGTATTCGGCATTTGTAATGCGGCGATGAGCATACTTGCTTATAATTTCGGCGCGGGTAATAAAAAGCGACTGATTCAAACTTGGAAGTTGATGTCGATATTTTGTTTTACCATAATGACGGTCGGTATGATTGTGTTCATCTCCATACCGCAGGTATTGCTCGGCTTCTTTGAGGCATCGCCGGAGATGCTCGAAATCGGCATTCCCGCATTTAGAACGATATGCTTGAACTTTCCAGTCGCGGCCATATGCATAACCACATCCACGCTGTTTCAGGCACTCGGTAAGGGCATGTATAGCCTATGGATGTCGATACTGCGACAGCTGGTTATCATACTGCCGCTTGCATACATATTTTCGATTACCATGGGCCTCAATGCGGTGTGGTGGTCGGTCCCCATATCAGAAGTTGTAGCCGCGTTCATATGCTGGGCATTTGCTGCAAGAGTATACAAAACCATGATAGAGCCTTTGGGCGATGGCGAGGATTTGCAGCCAAAGTAGGGCATTCACACATCAACACATATATAGCATAATATAGTTCGAGGAGGTTTATGGGTACCCGCTTCCAATGTATATGACGGGTACTACCCGTCGGGAAGGAGCACCGGTGAAAGAAGCTACATCTCTCGATGCCTTGCTTCACGAGCTATGTTATAGAACAAATTGCATGTATATCTCTGATTTGCGCAGTGCATACCATGTGAGGCATTCTCTGCCGATGGCAATTTTGCATATCGACGAAGGAAAGTACGACTTGCCCACATGGCGTGCGGCATATAGATATTTTTGCATGTGCGATGATCAACCGCCCACGGTCTCGATCTGTCGGCACTTGATAATAGAAAACATTCAGAAAAAGTAAATCGATCGATAAGAGGGGGGCTGTTCACTCGTGAACAGCCCCCTAGCGTGTCAAAGAAGTGTTCTTCGAACACTTTTTTGAGCTTTTTTACGGACTTTTCCCTAAGCAGAGCTCCGGGCGGGAAAGTCCGCAAAGTACAAAAACCTCCGGTTTTTGCCCGTTTCGGCGCACCGGTCGCCGAAGCCGGATTGAAAGCTACCATGCCTTAATCCGTGTAGGTTTCTTTCTTATGGGTTTTTTGACAGTCTTATGGGCTGTTCACTCGTGAACAGCCCACTTTTTCTTATTGTTTTGTGCCGGATGCTATATGCACCCTCTTACTCAATCAGCGTGATGGTTCTTCACGAAGCTCATAAGCGCCGCCTCGCTATTCTTACCGAACACACCATCCGCCTTGCCGCTCTTGTATCCCCAAGAGTTTAGAAGCTCTTGCAATGCACGGATATCGTCGCCGCGGGTCAATGGTGAGGTAAGGCCAACTATGCGCTCCTCCGTAGGCAGTGGCGATGATACCGCCGATGAAGCCGAATTATAATCGATATCCTTCAGGTATCCGTAATGCGTGAAATTCCTGCTCTTAACGCGTGTTTTTACGCAACCGTATTCGGTGCCGCGAAACTCCATAATCACGCCATCACCCGCGTATACACCGATATGCCCTTTGCGCCAAACGCAAAGCCCCGGCACTTCGGGCAAGTCCTCTATACGTCCTGTTTTTGTACATTCGCGGAAGAAGGTGTTTGCCGTTCGGTCGCGATATGTTCCGTGCTTTCTGAATGCCCCGACGATTCCGCCCGAGCAGTCGGCCGCCATTGTATCAAACCATCGCGCACAATCGCGCGTCCAATATGTGTCGGGGTCTCGCCATTTCGAAGTGCTTCTTCTGCGCGCACGGTACGAATCGGCAAGTTCCTTTGTGTAAAGGCGGCCATTGAGCCCCCATACATAGCCCCATTTTTCTTCGCATGCTTTTTCAAAATAACCGAGCAATTGCTCGGGTGTAATTGTTGCCATAAAACAATCCTCCTGCATATTTATCGGGATAAATTCCCAAAAAAACGAGCACCGCGGACCCTTTCGCCCATGATGCCCGCTTGGGTATCGGTACATACATCTCCCCACTATGTGGAAATCAAACGCTCCGATACATTATCTTATGCAGGAGGCCATTTTGTCGGAACCTCATATCAAACGCCTATCTTAAATGCTTGCACTATCTAAGAACCCGAAGCCACATTTACATTTGCATTATGCTCCACATCAGGTAGCGCGGCAACATGCGATCTACTCTCATAGAAGAAAAGGCATGCGTGGCCGTCCATATCATTTTGCGATACGGTGTCATCGCCATGAGGTTCGCCTTGCAAGGAGCAGGCGATAATCCGTCCCCCTATGTCGATGAGCATGGGTCGCTTTGAGTAATTGAATTCGCCACCAAAGGTTTCCTTATATGTCGTAGTATCCGTGGGCGATGTGCATTCCATCTCAGCATGGGATTCGCCGCCCACATAGGTCATACTAAAGGTACTCCCTGTATTGAAGTCGATAAGTTCATAGCTAGCCCCTTGTTCAAGCAAAGTTGCAACTTCACTCCAGCTCACGCGCTCACCCGTTTGCGTTTGGCTTCCGTCCGCGCGTTCACCGAAGGGGATTGTGGTTTCCTGTGGGATATTCGCACGCACCGCGTCGGTTGAAAAGAGTATGGATATGGTCTGCGCGCCCACCGTTCCGTCCGCGATGATTGGGTTGCCGGCATCATCAACTTGATTTTCTTGGAATGAGATGATGCTGTTTCTCGTCATGCTTTGGAAATTACCCGTGGGCTTAAACAGGAAATACCCAAGTTCGCGCATTCGCGTTTGAATCATGGATACCCACTCCCCATATTCTTGATAGGCAATAAGGCCATCGTTATTTCTGTCGCCTGTGATGGCATGCGCATTTGTGGCAAAAGCAAATATCATTATAAAAATCAATACTAAGTATATATGTCTTTTCACTTCATCCCTCCGATGGTTCATAATGCATTGATTATATCATAATTTCGACCGATTTTGCATCAAATATCTAAGCATGAATATGTAAACAATTTACGATGCTTGGATTGTGTGCTATAATAAAATAAAAGGATGAGGAGGATTAATCATGCGTTGTGGTTGTTCGGTATGTTCAACATACATGGTTCAAAGGGAAAATGGGCTTGAAAGCGGATGTGTTTGCCCCGCATGTTTTTTCACCTGCTCGGCTTGCATGGGCACCGTTCAAAGTCCGGTTAGCGGCGATGCGCTACGCTCGTTGATCGAAAGCCGCGAACGAATAGTAGAAACCAATGACGATGACCTATATTTTGATGACTACGATGATGGGTACATGGACTAGTGCATGTATCCACAAGTATAATAATTTATTTTCAGGAGGCAAACAATGCAGGAACGCTTAGCCATATTGGGTACGGACATAGGTGAGGATAACTTTCGCTCCTTACAGGAGGAGTTCCCTCAAATCACATTTATGATGCGCCGCAAAGGCGAAGAGAGACTCGACCAAGAGCTACTCGCCCGTGCAGAAATATTTGCATGCCATATGATGAGCCCAAGCTATCTTAACTCGCTCACATCGCTCAAGTATATGCATGCATTTAATGCAGGGGTTGAAGCGATTGTTAACCATGTCCCTGCGGATGCTCGAATGTCCAATGGTGCAGGGGCATACGGGATAGCACTGGGCGAACATGTGCTTGCACTTCTTCTTGGGCTTACAAGGTCTATCCACCTTAGCATGAGAAACACACTCTCGTCGCGCGAATGGAAGCTATTCCCCATGCTAAAGAGTATAGCGGGAAGCCATGTTGCCATCTTAGGCACGGGTGACATAGGTAACTATGTCGCAAATGCGGTAAAGGCGCTTGGCGCAGCTCGCATAACAGGAATGAGGCGCCGCCAAGCTGATGTATTCCCCCCATATGATGCAATTTTTTGCGGTGAAACTGCCGTCCACGATGCCGTGCGCGATGCCGACTTCGTAATCGTTTGCTTGCCGGGCACGGCACACACTCGCAATCTGGTCGACACAGCGGCATTCCAAGCGATGAAACCCGGCGCGGTTTTTATAAACATAGGCCGAGGCAACATAGTAAATACGCAAGCGCTCATGGATGCACTAGATTCGGGGCAAATTGCCGCCGCAGGCCTCGATGTAACCGAGCCCGAGCCGCTTCCTGCCGATCATCCGCTGTGGGATTATGAAAATGTAATCATCACCACCCACTACGCAGGATGGTCTACCGATATGCGTTTGCATCGCGACCTGTTCGCAAAGAATCTTCATGCCTACCTTGAAGGCAAACCAATGGCCAGTGAGGTTAACCGCGAGTTTATGTATTAAACTATAACGAGCTCGTGCACTATATATGGTCTCACGGCCGTTCATTCGCTTAATTTTATAGTAAAACCCAAAAAAGTGTCCTTGCGGACACTTTTTTGATAGTAC